>CAZLYS010000601.1:0-3875 GCA_964563415.1 uncultured Halomicronema sp. | reverse complement strand
TATTTCAAAGCTTGGAAATGCCTCCAAAATTGAGTCAGGAAGATTGTATTGCTCACAGACCACGCTAACTCTCTTACAAGAACCTCGAACCTTATTGACAGAATTAATAATGTTTCCGCGGAAGTGTAGCAAAAAATTTGTGGATGGCTTAATTGAGTTTTCATTCGCTCCACCAGCATTCATAATGAACTCACCCCCATCGATATCTGGCTCCACATGTACATATAGAACACTAACAATGTTGGGAATTATTCGTGCATTTTCAGATACAATCAATCGACAGTCAATATGTGGATCTACACGTGAACCATCCTCTAAAATAAGTGGATTTATATAAAAGGCATTACATTTATGAAAAAGGACGACATCTAGAAAGGGTTTAAAGTAAGGAAATTCCGACAAAACACTCTTCAGTTCAGATCGCGTAAAAACAATCGAAAACCCTTTTGTATCAACAAACTCTTTGCCAAGAGGACTTCTTGCCAAATATGGCGAAGACATCAGATTATGCTTCAATTCAGACAAGTATTCTTCAGTGAATAATCCCTCTTTGATTACATACATAAGCGAGCCTCTCCTATTTTGCCTGATCCTTATGTGCTGAATACTAAGCTGCCTGAAACTGTTCTAATGTTATATGATTCAAGTACTTTTGGAATTCAGACATTGCCGAGAAAATGTAGTCGCGATGGCCTGTTTTTATAGCTGACTCCAGATATCCGGCGGTGTAGCTAACATGCCGAATTTCGTCTGCAATGAGAGAATTAGTTGAGCGTTGAATCCTTGGATTCAATTCAGAATTACCGTACGCAAATAAGGTGGGTTGGAGTAAACGCTGCAGCACTAAAGCTTTAATTTCAAATAAATTGATCAATATGAGAGAGTTTAATATCTCTTGATGCGACATATCCACAATGTTACTTCCAGAATTATCAATGTCTTTGAGGCTAAGACTGGGAGACATCTCTTTAAGTTTTTCGCTCAACTCATTAGTTGCGCTGCTTGGAAAAATCAAGAAAAGCAACTTACCAAAAATTTTTGAATGTCGAGCTTCATCAATTGCATGCAATTTCAAATCCTGTGACATTTTCGAGTCACTAACAGAGTTCGCATATATCCACAATTGCTTAGAGCTATATCCTTCCAAATCAGCATCAGAGATCAGGAGGTTGGCAAACCATGAGGGATCACGTGACATGCGACGATACTCTTTACCAAACCAGTTTTCTCCATAAGGAGGTGGATTGAATTCACATGCATTCCGTAAAGCAGCGTAGTACTGAGAAAAGCTTTCATTCTTATCAGATTGCAGATTCTCAACAACAAATTCACTTATGAAATTTGACATAAAACAGTGTGAAAGTAATTAATGTTTGCAAGAACTACTGACTGATAATTTGAATTTTGAAAATCGAAAATTTTCGAGGTTCATGAAGAGGCAAAGGTGAAGGATTAAGACCTATTGAATTCTTTGAATACCTAATTGTTAGCCTTCACCTTTCAAGGTTAACGAAAGCACTCAATGCTAAGGTTGGCAACATGCTAAGAGAGTGTTTTAAAAGCCTCCTGAACTGCATTTGGCTACCTGAACTACCCAGAATGATTACGGTGTAATGGGCATTTGGAGCCCTCGTCAAATGGGCTCGGGTAGCCGCTATCACACGAATCGACCCTTTTAAAACATCCTCTAAGGTTGGCAACCTTACTCCTGCCTGTCCATCTTTACCTTGAATTGAACTGTCACTGTCTTCTCAACACCAATAGTATCTTGTACGCTCTTAGGAATTGGAGCATTCTCAATTGTGAATGCAGTCTTTCCAAAGAACTGAACATTGGGAACCACTTCACTTTTCGCTTCACTGATAGCTTCCAGATCATCATCAGACATCTGGAAAGAAACTGTTTTATCTGTCATCTCTTCTGACATTTTATAAAGAACCTCAAGCATACAGAAAAATACGCTGACAGAATATCATGGTTTTATAAGGCAATAAATTAAGAAAAAATAAATTTTCGGGAATCAGGAATTGTCGTCAAGAAGATCATGGAATGATGACAAATCAAAAAATACTATGAGATAAAAATGAGGTCTTCGGGGAGTTTGGAGAGGCTTGTTACAGTGCCGTTCACTTCGACAATATTGTCTAGGTCGGTAGGGCGTGACTCGGAAATAACTATCAAACGGTCCCTCTTTGTTTCAAGAAAGTCTATGAAGGCGTCAAGGGTACCTGATTCATTCCTAAAATCTCGATTCTGAGTGTAACCCTCGAGACGACGCCATAACTTTGGAAAGATTGGAGCTAGATCCGGCAGAGAAGCAGCGCCAGACCATGTTACGCCAATATTCGTCTTGTCCTCTGGCCAAAACCCTCTTCCATCAGACCGTGCACCAACAGTTGCGGCTGCAAGCGTAACTCGCAAATCAGTGTAAAGTGTGTCGTAAAACAAAGGGTAGGCAGAACCAGATTGAATTAGCTTGTAGTTAACGCTTTCTTGCATGCGGTCCACATCTAGAAATACACTTGCTCCATCTTGCTCTTGAGTATTACCCGCAAATACGAAACAGATAGGTCTACCATTGGGGCCAATCTGACTAGCTAATATGTACCCTTCAGCTTCATCAGTTGGATCAGACAAGCTAAGTAGCTCCAGATTCTTTTTCGTTGCATCTGAGGCATATGGCTCCTTAGCATCTGCCTCCAACGAATCAATGCCCTCAAAACGAAGCTGAATCGTACCGTTATTCTGATTTAATCGAGGTTTTCTGCCCTTTCTTGGAAGCGAGAAGAGTGGGGACGGATTGTCAGGAGTAAATCGAACACTATCACCATCTGGTATTCCAGCTGCTGGATTGAATGTCCCTTTTAATAGCGTAAATGGCATTTGAGCATCTCCTTTGAAAAAAATCTTGCTAGTAAGAGTTCCCTCTTCTCGGAATGTATTACAGAAATACTACGGAGATTGTAAACCTTATAAAGTTGTTGTAGATAAAAATTCATGCTGCGAGCTGCTTTAGAGGGCGTTTGAAAAGTTAGAGTTTACGCCAGACGCTTGAGCATGAGGCGCATCATGGCCAGATAGTTGAATGTCTCCGAGGGCTGAGGCCGTCCTTCGTAATCTTGGCTCAAACGTCGACACCCGTTCAAGCACCCAGAGGTCCGCTCGACTATCCAACGCTTGGTCAGGACGCGAAAGCCCGCTGCGCATCACCGTTTTGAGCAACGAGCCATAATGGTCAAAAACCGATTGGATAAAGGCCTTCCCTCGATCAGTACCATCCGTGTAAATCAGGAATAACCGCTGGAACCTGGGAAACTTTCGTTTGACCCTGGCAAAGAGGGTTTGGGCTCCAGCTGGATCGGGCACATTCGCCGCTGTCACAACCACCATGACCAATAGTCCAAAGGTATCCACCAGTAAATGGCGCTTGCGGCCCTTGACATGCTTACCGCCCTCGAAGCCAACGGCGTGGTGAGTTCAAGTGCCGATTTTGACCGATTGAGAGTCCATAATCGCCACGCTGGGACTGCTATGTCGATGCTGGTTTAATTGCACCCACTGTCTGAGATAACGGTGAATCCGTTCTCCAGTGCCATCGAGTTGCCATAGGCGAAAGTAGCTGTAGGCACTCTGTCGTTCTTGGATGCCTGGAAGGCTATAGCCGGGCAACCAGGACATAGAAAATCGTATGAGCACTGCTTGTAAGTTGAGCATGAGAGTTCTGCCGCCAGGTTTAGCCCCTGCGCGATGAACTGCCATTGGGCGGCGGTGAGGTTGCGGGGATAGGATTTGGTCGTGGCTTTCATGAAACTGCCAGGTTTTCGGTACCGATAGCCTATGGTGTGAAAGCTTTTCTACTTTTCAAACTCCCTCTT
>CAZLYS010000600.1:0-3879 GCA_964563415.1 uncultured Halomicronema sp. | reverse complement strand
GGCAATCGCCCGTTGGAAGAGTTTGCGAAACGCTACGGCATAGAGGTGGCTCGCTTATTGGACATCGAACTCGATGCAGTCCCGTCTTTTTCAACGTTTCGGCGAGCCCATATAGGGCTTGACTTTACGGCCTTCAGCGACGTTTTTGCTCAATGGATACGCCAGCATATGACGGTGGATGACGCTGTGTACGCTATCGACGGAAAACGGATTCGACAACCAATTACTGATGACGAGGGCAAGACTCGTTTTGTCGGACTCGTCAGTGTCTTTGCTCAAACTCAAGGTGTCACGGTCGATGTAGCCGCGCTGACCACCGCCGAAAATAGCGAGTTGAAGGTCGTGCAATACTGGCTGGAGAAACTCCACTTGAGCGGTGTCATCTTCAGCCTCGATGCGCTTCACGCGCAAAAAACACTGTCGCTCATTATTGAGGGTGACAACGACTATGGGGTGGCTGTCAAAGAGACCCAAGGGAAGCGGTATCGTCAAATCGAGACTCTCGTCCGTTATCGCCAACCGCGTCAAACCGCGTCAACGCCTGTTGAGTGCCAACATGGTCGCCAAGAACAGCGGATAGCCAGGGTCTATTCCGCCCAAGGTCTGGATGCTCAACGCTGGTTGGGGGCAAAGACTGTCCTCTGTGTTGAACGACGGCGATGCACGTCAGAGCACTGTTCCATTCACCAGGCCTACTATCTCAGCTCCGTTGCCACCACGGCCAGGCTCTGGAACGACATGGTGCGTGGACATTGGAGCATTGAGAACCGATTCATTGGCCCAAAGACAGGGTCCTTCATGAGGATAAGACCGATGCTCGAGACTCGAATGCCTTGCTCAATGCTTCGTTGTTTCGTTCCATTACGATTAATTTGCTCCGGCTGAATGGGCTCAATTCGCTCACTTCTGCTCTACGAGAGCTAGCCAATCAAGTGGAGCAGATTTTCCGCTTCTTACAATGAATCAACCCTGCGGTACTCTTGATTAACGCTACTTTAGACTCTCTTTAGAAAACAGCTCTTGCATGAAGCTGCCTTGAAGACTTGTAGATTTCTAAGGACATAAGGCAGAAATATTGTCAGTATTATCACCAGTACGCATCGATCACCGGTTTCGGGTTTACTGTTTATTACTCATCAATTTTGTCGGCAGCTATCTTTTCTTAGCTAGGGGGTAATTTAGGGGATAATTATGGATGCATCAAAACTAGGATTGCCGCTTAAAACACCGTTAAGCTTAAAGCAGCGCGTTCAGCATAATAGCAAACACCTTATTCTTGATTTTGATCACACTCTATTTTTGTCTAATTCAACAGAGGAGTATCTTGATTGCGCATATCCAAAGGTTTTGGTCGCGCTCATACTAGCTTTTATTGAAGGATTAAAGCCTTGGCGAATATTTCCCCAAGAAAATGCACGGTTTATTTATCGAGATGCGATTCGAGTATGGACAATAACTCTCCTATTTCCATGGACACTTCTTATTTGGAAGCTAAGGGTTAAAGCGTTAGCTACGAGGTATGCTAATTCCGAAGTTATTGGAATAGTCGAAAGCCACAACTGGTCGACAAAGACGATCGCATCTAATGGATTTAAGGTCATCTTGATGCCTTTACTAAAGGCTCTGAACTTTAAATATGACATTCTAATTTCGTCAGAGTTTGGCAAGCTTAAGAGTGGAGTGAGAGGGCGCGGCAAACTGGATTGTTTGCGGCATGATTATTGTGATCGTTTCACACTCGATTATGCAAGCTTTGTTACCGATAACGACGATGACACAGATTTGCTGGATGCTGTGTCCAATCCCATCCAACAGGTTTGGCCTGGGGCAAAGCATTTTCGCGCTTGCCAGAATACTTACATTCCTTTCGTTTATACCGAAGGTGCCGATCGCGGCAACACAAATCATGTCGTCAACACAGTTCTGTTGAGCAACTATCTGATTTTGCTCATGAGCTACGGCATGAGTTCAGCATTTAGTATTTATAACGCGATCGCGTTGCTCTGTTTGTCTGTTTCCTTCTGGTGTATTTACGAGGCAGGATATTACGAGAATGATTTTCATGAAATAAATCATGAAGATACCAAGGGAGTCGGCAAAAAAATTCTTAAGTTTGCAGATTATCCTGTAGAGACAGGCGCTTGGACTTGGGGGGGGGTGATCGCTCTTATTGGCATCGTCACCTATATCTCCCAAGGTGCGCCTAGCCTGGCTGAATGGCAAACCTATGGAGTCGGGCTAGGGTTTTGGATGGCCTGGCTACTAGTCGTTCGGTTGACGTTTCGTGTCTATAACTATTCTCAGCGCCCAGTTCGAATATTGCTTTATCCAGTGCTACAGATATTTCGACTAGCGGGGCCAGTGATCTTTTTCCCATTGAATACTTTGGGGATTTGCCTGATTTCGGCGCAAGCAACCTCTCGCTGGGTGTGGTATCTGGTTTATCGCACCGGCGGTGACCGCAAGGCAGTTCCCCACCATGTTGTTCGTCTCTTCATATTCTTATCTTTTATCGGCTTCTTGGTCGCGACTGAGCGCAGTCTGGATATTGTTCTCAACGCCCAGTTTGCAATCATGCTAGTGTGGTCGCTGGCAAGGAGCACCCCACAGCTAAAAGCTGCGTTCAAGACCTCTACGGCTCCTGTAACGTAGCTGATAAGCAGGGAAGATGTTCAGGAGTCAGGTTTTGCTGGCTAGTCTAGTTTAGCCACCGATTGTCAGAGCAGCATAAAGATAAGGTTTCTTGAGAAATCATGCAACGCACTGTGCAAATTGGGAAAGGCTGGTTTCCAGAGGAACCGGGGGGGCTGAATCGCTATTGCTATGACTGTATGCAGTATCTACCGCAAACCGGGATTGCGACTCACGGATTGGTGGCGGGTAGTGATCACGTCAGTCAAGGTTCAGATGGTACGGTCTCACCTTTTGCGCCATCTCAGGCTTCCTTGCTGAGCCGATGGCAGGGCACCCAACGCGTGCGCTCTACACATCTAAGCCAAGCGGATGTGATTGTTTCCCACTTAGCACTGTACACGTTTCCGATACTGGGGCAACTGCGTGAACAGCCCCTCGTTGTTCACTTTCATGGCCCGTGGGCACTGGAGAGTCAGACCGAAGTAACGAATTCGATTGGAACGCAAGTCAGAAAATGGGTGGAGCAAGTTTGTTATCGCCAAGCAGTGGTATTTATTGTTCTGTCTAAAGCCTCTCAGACCATCCTGCATGAGTACTATGGGGTTCCACTCAATAAGATTTTGATTGTTCCAGGTGGGGGCAATGTGGACCGTTTCAAAACCCATCCCTCGCAAGCTGAAGCCCGAGAGCAACTTGGATGGGAGCAAGATCGCCCCACAATTGTTGCGGTGCGGCGACTGGTGAAACGGATCGGCTTGGAGAATTTGGTGCGGGTAATCGCCCAGGTCAAGCAAAAATATCCTGATGTGCTGCTCAAGATTGCAGGTAAGGGGACACTCCAAGAGACTTTACAGGCGCAAATTCGAGACTTAGGTATTGAAAACCAGGTGGAATTATTGGGCTATATCTCCGACGAACAGCTACCGCTGATCTATCGAGCGGCTAATTTTTCGGTTGTGCCGACGGTCTCGCTGGAGGGATTTGGTTTGATTGTGGTGGAATCCTTAGCGGCTGGAACTCCTGTGTTGGGAACTCCCATTGGTGGCATCCCGGAAATTTTGCGCTCTTTTTCGACGGACTTAGTGCTGGAGGGCTGTGAAGCAGCGCATCTGACTCAAGGGATGATCGAGGCGCTGGACGGCACACGATCGCTCCCCTCTGATCAAGAGGGCCAGACTTACATTAATCAAAATTTTGCTTGGCCTACCATTGCCCAGCCACTTCAGACGATTTATGCCACTGCCT
>CAZLYS010000599.1:0-3884 GCA_964563415.1 uncultured Halomicronema sp. | reverse complement strand
ACCACCTGCTGGTCCTGCTGAGTGGTACGTCATCGAAGCAACCGAAACGGGCGAGCTCATCGCGATGGCCGATGTTCCTTATCGGTTAGGGCTTGATCCCAAATCTCACCTCAATCCTTCGTCGCCGGTGACTGATCAAGATCCTTATTGCACCCAGGGCTTTACTTACACTTTTGCGATGGAAAAAACTGAGGAGCCCCAGCCTCAAGAGATTCCAGACTATTATCTGCAATACGATCCCTACTTTAGTTGGGAGCAAGTGCGCGATTTTGATGCTCAAGACTATTACGATTTTGTCTTTACCTATCGCCGCATCTGGGCCGCAGACTCCGAACGCGATGACACGATCGCGGGTGTGCCTCGTCCGAGCCCAGGGGATATTTCTATGCAGAACTGGACTTGGGGCAACGACTACCGACCGGGGAATGCGGTAGATAACCTGATTTATTCTCATGACCAGTTAGAGGACTTGGGACAGCTGGAGCCGGGAGGGTGGCTAGGGGGTCTGCGTCAGGAAACCCTGCAACGCGGCGAGGAAAATGCCATCAGCTATTACTACTGGATGGTTATTGGCGAAGGCGACTCTCAACTAGATGACAGTCTTAAGGAGCCGGTTCCGAATAGTCGATATTTGACTGGCTATGAAGCCCCGATGGGCACTGCTCACGGGCTCTCTAAGTTTCCGTATATTCGCGAAGCGCGCCGCATTATGGGGCGTCCTTCCTATGGGTATGAAGATGGCTTTGAAATCAACGAGGTGGACTTCACCTGGATTGATTTTAGCGATCCGTTCTATCAGGAGAATCTTGACCCTGACACCTATCGACTGTTGAGGCTAGAGGTGGCGGCCGGACAAGGCGCGATTGATGCTCTAGTGAATGATACGCCTGCAGCAGAGATTCCCCAGCGTCGGCGATCCAGGATTTATCCTGATTCCATTGGTATTGCGCAGTATGCGATCGACTTTCATCCTTGCATGTTAGAGAGTCCGCCTGAGAAACCCGGCAATATTGAACGACCGGGGGTACGTCAGGCCCATGGTCAGGCCTATCCCACCCAGATTCCCCTGCGGGCGCTAATTCCCCAAAAGGTGGATAACCTGTTGGTGACGGGTAAAGGTTTAGCGATGAGCACGATCGCGGCAGCAGCCTATCGCGTCCATTCTTACGAATGGTCAGTCGGGGTCGGGGCAGCGGCGACGGCTGATTTTGCCCTGCGTCATGAAGTACTGCCACATGACTTGGTGGATGATTTACCGCTACTTGATCCACTCATGTATGAGCTGCGACAGGAGTTAGAGATGAGTGGTAATCCAACTCAGTTTCCTGATACCTCCATTTTCAACGAGAATTGGGATGACTGGCGTCCCTGGTAGGGCCGCTTTGAGCCCCTAATGGTTGGATATCGCTTTGAGCACCCTATTGTTTGACTTTGATGGCACGTTGGCAGATAGCTTGTCGGCGATCGTCACGATCACCAATCGGTTAGCCCCAGAATTTGGCTTTCGCCCAACGCCTCTGGACGAGGTGGAATCTCTGAAAGGGCTGACCGCTCGACAGCTCATCCGTCATTCCGGTCTGCCGATTCTCAAAATTCCGGCTTTGTTGCGGCGAGTCAGAGATGAATTACGTCAACAGAGTACGGCGATTGCGCCTTGTCAGGGCATGCCAGAGGTGATTCGCACCCTGCATGCTCAGAATCATGCGCTCGCAGTCATTACCTCTAATACGCCTGAGGTCGTGCAGGTATTTTTAGCCGCCCATCAGCTAACAGACTGCTTTCTCAGTGTGGATGGGGGCAGCACGCTCTTTCGCAAGGGCAAGCTCATTACCCGTTGCCTAAAGCAGCATCAGGTTTCCGCAAATGATGCCGTTTACGTTGGAGATGAAGTGAGAGATGTTGACGCGGCCCGCTTTGCCGGGGTAAGGGCCGTATCTGTCACTTGGGGGTTTAATAGTCGCTCGGCTTTGGCCGCAATGTCTCCAGATTGGTTGATTGATGAGCCCGATCGCTTGCTGGCGATTGGGAACCAGCTCTAGTGCCCATCTCTTGGCGATGAGACGGCAAGGTCTCATCGCCAAAGCCTGGTGTCGTCAAGATGACAACGCGGCAATGATGGACTGACTGCATAAAACTAAGAGTATGCAATCTAGGCCCGATCAGGGAACGCTAATAGGGTAACCCAAGCTTGTTCTCATCAGCTTGGTGTGAGTCTCTGGTGATTGCCGCGCTTGACCTCGGTTAGGCTAACCCTTGCACCTACTGCTAAAACCATCATTGCTCTGCTTCATGACCCGAATTGCCGCTCTGCTGCCTAAACAACCGCCATCCCTGGGTCTGAAAGCGACTCTGGTGAGTGCCATGTTGTTGACGGTGACCGCCACGGCCGCAATGGTCTATACACCTTGGTCGTGGATGTCTCGGCGCAATATTGAAACCATCGTTGACCAAACAAATAAAGAAATTGCGGTCGGCACCTCGAAAGAAGTCGAGCGGTTGTTTAGCAATGCTGAATCGGCCCAGCAGTTTATCGAGTCTAGTCTCAACCGCAATCTACTCGATTTGGACGATCCAGAAAATCGAGAATTCTTCTTTTTGAACGTGCTGGCGGCCACGCCGGCCTTTACTTGGGTGCAATACGGCGATGCCAATGGCGACTTTTTAGGCGCCCAACGCACAGCGAACGGTGAGTTGCACTTTCACGATCGCAATTGGGAGCCGGAGACTCAAACTACGGACGCCATTGTTAATAGCTACGAAGCCCGTGACGCGGCACTTATCCCCATTGAGAGCAAAAGCTATGAGATGAACCCGCCCTATTACGCTCCATCTCGCCCTTGGTACCAGGGTGCAGAAGCCGCTCCTGATCAGCGCTCATGGACGGTATATGTCTATCGCTCTTCGAGGACACCCGGGCTAGATGTCACCAAAGCCGTTATGGCAGAAGATGAACTAGCCGGTGTGATTGGTGTGGGGATTGAGCTCAACCAGCTCTCAGATTATTTGGAGCAGCTACAGGGCGATCGCCCCGGTGAGACTTTCATCATCAATTCGCAAAAAGCCTTAATCGCCTCAACCGATAAAGCTGAAGTTACCCCTGATCAAACCGCTGAAGATACCGAAGCCCAACTCACTCAGTTGGCCGATGTCCAAAATCCGCTGCTGCAGTACGCCAGTGAAACGCTACAAGCTCAGGAATTTGATACCAGCAACCTCGATGCCTGGCAACGATTTATTTATGAAGAGCCGAGCAGTGGTGAAATTTATCACATTGCCCTCACTCCCGTGGGGCAACTGGACTGGATGGTCGGTACCGTCATTCCTGAGTCAACTTACACAACTGTGATCAATCGCAACAAGCGTCGTCTGCTAGCGGGGGTAGTGATCTTCACTGGAGGCATTGCGATCGTGGCCGTAATGTTAGCAGAGCGCTTGATTGCTCGACCCATTTTAGGTATTGCCCAAGCCGCTGCTGATATCGAGGCAAATTGCTTTGACCCTGACCAATTAGGAGAGTCCAGCAATCGTCAGGATGAAATCGGCCAGTTGGCTCGCATTTTTCGCAAAATGGCCATTGAGGTTCATCAACGAGAACAGCAGTTGCGTCTGCAGGTGCAAAGTCTGCGGGTTGAAATTGATGAAACCAAACGTAGTCAGCAAGTCAAAGAAATCGTCGATACTGATTTCTTCAAAGATTTAGCGGTCAAAGCAAAAGCCTTACGAAATCGCGATCGCGCTTAGCCAAAACTAGTTTGGGTAAAGGCATCAGACACTTGAGAGAAAAAGTCGGAGCTAAGTTAAACCTGGCGTTGCTGATTTTGGGTATGAATGAATCACTGGCTAGAAGAATAATATGGGCTGACTCCCCGTCGAGAGAGGAGAGC
>CAZLYS010000598.1:0-3893 GCA_964563415.1 uncultured Halomicronema sp. | reverse complement strand
AAAAGATGATATCTAGGTTGAGAGTTTGAAGATTGATGCTATGTAGTTGAGGCTCATTATCGTGCAGGCAGGCTAGCCAAATGTGATGTGGTGGCTGAAAGCAGATCGCGGTAGGGCGAGGCAAATTGTTCACTTGTCCGATGAGTTGCCCATCAAAGTTGACGAGACGCATTTCACCTTTTTGGCTGATGGCTACGTAGCCAGTCGTTAGCTCACCTAACCAAGTTGGGGTGATATCGAGACGAAAGCGCACAATGCGGTAAGGGCTGAATCTGATGACCAACAAATCTCGCTTTTGTGGTCCTGCTAAGGCGATACAACAAGCCGAGTCTTGGCTAGCAAAAAGAGAGTGAATTGGAGATTGAATGCTCAACTGACCTAGTAAATGTCCTTTTCGAGTCACGATGTGCATTTGAGATTGCTTGTCTTGTCGATAGGCGATCGCATAATGACGCTCGTCTAGGACTACAACAGAAGTCAATTCCTGGTTGGTGTCGGGTGCCGGTAGCTTGTGAGGGACAACAACGTTTTGCTTCTGGGTGTCGATAACCCAAAGGTTGGTGGGAGATTCAAGAGATTGTACAAACACCCATCGCTGGCTGCCGGGCAGTACTTTAATCGCGCTGTCGAACCCTGCTAACGATGAGAGACCTGCTGAGGTCAAAAGTGATAGCTTTTGTTGGGTGATAACGATGATGCCTGATGGCACAGTGCAGAGTTGGGTGACCGGAGAATCAAAGCTCCATTGTGTCGGTATGGCGTTGGTAGCCACGGTTTGAGAGTCTGTAAGTGGCCAACTATAAAGGTCTTGACCACTGGCAACGACAAGCTCTGACACCGACTGCTCTGTCTTATTTAGGGTCATCGCTGAACACATTGCAGGCAAGACTAGCGGATCTTGTGGCTTGAATGAGCCGCTTGAGTTTAAGGCGGCAACTTGTGGAAAGCGTTCGCGCAGATCTCCAGCTGTTAGGGTTTGACGAGCCTGAATAATCGCCGTTTTCATTTCCGTGGCACTGCGAAAGCGGCGACGGGTGAGCTTTTCTGTGGCCTTCTTCAAAACAACTTGAATCTCAGTTGGCAAATTGCTAGGTGGCTTGACGGCATAATTGAGATGGGACACCATCAGTTGGTTGTAGTTGCCAGAAAAGGGGCGATCGCCTAACAATAACTCATACAGCATGATGCCAACAGCATACAAATCTGAGGCAGCAGAAAATTGAAAATAGAAGCGTTCGGGAGCCATGTAAGCTGGAGAGCCGGTAGCTCCTCTACCTTTATACTGCAACTCCTGACTCAGACGCGCAATCCCAAAATCTGACACTTTAGCTTGCCAACCATTCGGAGATAGAGTGAGCAAGATATTTTCAGGCTTGATATCACAGTGAACCAGATGCTTGGTGTGGGCATGTTCTAAGGCCGACAATATTTCGGTGGTCAGCGTCAAAATTTCTGCCAATGTGAGTTGGGTACCCTGGTTAAGAATGTCTCGCAGGGTACCCCCTTCACAATAGTCCAGCACTAGTTGTCGACCATTGCCTGCTTGGTTAAGCGCTATACAGTTAGCAATATTAGGATGGTCAAGACTAAGTAAAAATCGCAACTCGCGCAAGAACTGGTGGGTGGGAAATTGATTTCGATTTAAATTTTTAAGCGCCACCAATCGCCCAGTTTTGCGATGGATGGCGCAGTAAACTTGTCCAAATTGTCCCTGTCCGACTAGCCCTAGCAACCGATATTTGGCACTTTGATGTCTTTTTAACACGGTTGTTGCAGATGCAAAGGATGAGAAGAGGAGACGTTATTGAGTCAACATTTGCATGATCGCTGTGTGAGGTTGCCCCTCTTGGACTAATGCTTCCGCTGCCTCCAGGCGACTTTCTAGACCAAGGACAAAGCGATTGCGATCAGCATTGAGCGATTCACAACTAATTTGTACACAGGTGAGGTCACGCCCAGTCAACTGGCTAAAGAAAGCCTGTAGAACGCCACACTCTAATGCGCCTGCAGGTTGATTAGGTTGAATTGCATGAATCGTAAAGGGTGAGTTCTCAACTTCAATCATTAAGAATCCCTTTGTCTGGTAATCGGTGTTGACTGTTAACACTCCCCAACCGTGAGTGCGCCAACATTCTTGCAGAGCCTTAACAAATTCAAGCATCGACAAATCAGCAACGCCTTTTTGATAATACTCGCTGAGCTCCTCGCAAAAGCGAGCATAGAAATTTTTACCCCACCACAAGCCGCAGTTGCGCAGCACATATTTAGTGGCCTGGCCGGTTTCCTGGTTCAGTCCCGAAATAATCGATTTCATCAAGGCATCGGGCAATGCTAAGAGGCGATCGCCGCGACGGTTTTCCAGCAGTCCCAACTCTAGGGTGCCGCGAATATACACATCGCTGACGAAATAGTTACTGGGTAGACGATTATCAATAAGTAAATCAGCAACAGAAATCATAACTTCTTCTTCCTGCAAATAGGATTAAAACAAGCCAACCAAAGACTCAGGAGTGATGGTCTCTGCCGACTCAGCGGGTAATTCGTCACCAGCAATCAGGCGCTCTGCAGCATCAATGCCAGGAGAAAGCAGCGCCATTTGAGCTGGAGAAAACCGACTTGCGAACTGGGCTTTGATCAACTGATAAAGCGCGATATCAATTGTCTTGGTGTCATACGCTTCGACAATTTCTGGCAACCAGGTTTCTAACCGCTTGGTCACCATATTCAGATCATCTGTCAGCATAGCCATCGCCGCATAGCGCATCATCAAAATCCCGCTTTGTAGGCTGCGCTTGAGTTTCTCCTCTGATTCTTGAGGAAACTTTTGCTGCAAGGCATCAGCAATGGCTTGCATTAATGTGACTTCCTCGTTGCGTAGACGCTGATAAAAATTGATGCGCTCTGGCAGTGAACTCACAAATTGGCTCAGGGTGTTTAATTCATCAGCCGTTAGATAGGCCTTTTCTGGTTCGTCAAACAAGGCTTCGAGTTTGGGATTCATATAAGTGCTCCAAAATTGAATTGATAAGTACGGGCAGTGCCATCCAGCCGCGGTAGAAAATCAATTACTAACAAAACCCTAGAAGAGGTCTGCAAAGCCCTCTAGAGTGATATCGTCCTCGGCTGGTAAATCTGGTTGAAGCTCGATGGGGACTACAGGAACAGCCACACTCGGTTGCCCATCCCAAGGAAACAAGTTGAAATATTCGCTCACTTTGAGCTTGAGATTCAGGCTATCGGCCTCGGTCCGATTGACCAGAGCATTGTCAGATGTGTTGTCCGAAACGCTAACTGGAAAGCCCGTCCACGGTATGCGCTCAAAAAAGTCGCGGACCGAAATCATCGTCCAACTCTTGTCTAGGGCTTGGTGGCCATTGTGGTGCCCCGACATCTGTGTGGTACTCATCCTTGAGCCTCCCCTGCTCGCAGACGTTTTTCAATATCTCGGGCGGTGGCCCCTTCATTCATCCAGAAGGCGGCTGCATCAATGCGTTCTTTGCCCCCTAGCAAGAATTTGCAATAAGTCTCGCCCATGGAGTAGCACTGAATTTCAATACAGCTCAGTTGCTTGCGTACCATTTCTGTAAAGAAGCCAGCAAATAAGCCAGCATAAATATGACAAACAGGTTTGCCGACGTCTCCTAAGGTGCGAGCAACAGCGGAGTCAAACACGTTGATAAACATGAATCCTTGCTTACGATCGCTCATATCCACTTCCCAGCGGCCCCAGCCCTGGGACGTAAAGGGCCACCACCAGGTCTCTAGCAAAAACATGAGGTTGGCTTTGCGAGCGCTCATCCCAAATTCTTTTTCAAACCAACTTTCGAAAAATAAGGAGTCATGTTTGCCCCATTCCAAACCAATGGAGTACATGATGGCAGCTGAGGCCTCAC
>CAZLYS010000597.1:0-3908 GCA_964563415.1 uncultured Halomicronema sp. | reverse complement strand
TGAACGGCTTATTGGGGGATCTGATGGGCTTGGTGGATGCGCCCCTTGGTACAACCACCACCGCTGCGGCCTATCCATTGCAAGTTGAAGGGGTAGACCAGGTCGTGTGGCTGACGGATACCCCCGGCTTGTTGGAAGCTAGCGAGGTGGGACCAGAACGAGAAGCCCAAGTGCGTGAACTGGCTACCGAGGCAGATTTACTCTTATTCGTGATTGATAATGACCTGCGCCAATCAGAATATGCTCTGGCTCAATCGTTGCTAACGATGGGTAAGCGGCTCATGGTCGTGCTGAATAAAGCTGACCTGTATCCCGAAGACGAGTTGCAGGCCATTTTGGCAAAGGTGAGATCGCGTTTTGCCGAGGCTCTTGATCCTGCAGATGTCATTGATGTTGCGGCGAATCCCCAACCGGTGCGGCTGACAACGGGCGAAATCGCGCAGATGGCACCTGACCTGTGGCCTCTCGAACAGCGACTGACCGCCGTGTTGCGAGCGGAAGGGGCGGATTTGCTGGCAGATTCCCTGCTGTTGCGATCGCAGTGCCTGGGTGAAGCGGCGCGTCAACTCGTACAACAACAGCGTCACCAAGCTGCTAATGCAGTGATCGAACGGTATCAATGGATTAACGCTGCCGTCGTCGCTGCCACGCCACTCCCTGGTCTTGATTTACTAGCGACAGCAGCGATTAACGCGCAAATGGTGCTCGAGTTAGGCAAGGTCTATCAGTTCAATCTCTCGATTGAAGAGGGCAAAGACCTCGCCTATGCTGTCGCTCGGACTCTTACCGGTTTAGGCATCGCTAAAGGAGTGCTGAACTTGCTGGCGCTGGGGATGCAAACGACACTGCCCACTGCGATCGCGAGTCGTGGCGTGCAAGGTATCACGGCGGCATACCTAACCCGCATTGCCGGCAAAAGCTTTATGGATTACTTTACCCAAAATCAAGACTGGGGCGATGGCGGCATTGGGGAAGTCGTACAAAAGCAGTTTCAGCTCAACCGGCGTGAACAATTTGTGCGGGAGTTCATTGGTGAAGCGATCGCTCATCTGCGGGATGAAGTGTCGGTGCCGCTGAATTTCCCCCTTGCAGTGGATGAAGACTATCAACCTGACTCTGCAGACAAATAGCGCAGCCTTGCTGGTCAGTTCCTCACCGTCTTGACCCAAGCGAGATTCTTAGGTGTGCTTGCTAGGATGTCGTTAAGGGTAAAGCGTTTGCCCATGGTTGGTACCGACTTGTACGTAGGGGCGACCTTCCACATCGCGCAGAGGAATGCGGGGATTCGCCAGTAGGTCATGCAAGTCGTTTTGCACCCGACCACGAATGTTTTCATCACTCCAGCCAACCCGCACCTGTAGGTTGTCTAGCCCTAGAGCATGAAAGGTCTCGTTATCCGACTGGGTCAGATCGAGATTGCGGATACCAACATAAGCATTGCCAATAGAGCGATCGCGGGCTTCTACTGGGGTACCATCGCGCTCTGTCAGCGAATATTCTCCGTAGGGGCCCGCGCCCCCCTCCGCCGGTCGGATGATGTAGCCGTCGCCGACATCTCCCGTAAAGGTGTTAAAACCCGCGACAAAGTTAGTGCCGTCATCCGCCCGATAGCCCACTTCCAATGCCCCGGTACGAAAGCGATCGCCATACTCACCCAAAATGCCAATGGGGTCAAAGTCATTCTCAAACCGGACATTGACCGTCCCCACATTCAGCCCGATGCCGATATTGCCCTGACTGGTGTTGTAAGTGTCGTCATAAAAGGTGGCGTAGAGACTCAGACTGTTGGTGCGTTGAGTATTGTTGGCCGCCAGCGACCAGTCATACTCTTCTGGCAGCGATCGCACGCCCCCAAATCCCTGAGTAATGCCAACCGTCACCTGACTTTCCCAGCCCGATTCTCCCGTTTCGATGTGAGACAGGGTGCGATAGCCCGACCAGCTAATAAAAGACTCGAAGTTGTTGGGATTGGTGCGCACAAATGCCCCTGAGTTAAAGCCCATGCGGTTGCCTTGAGTGCCAAATTGGTAGCTCAGACCGGCCCGCACGCCCGTGGCAATATTCGCAGCTTGATCCACCGATAGTTGCGCAATCAGAACCGGGGCAAACATAGGCAAACCTTGATGCGAGTAATCAACTGAGACCAGAAAAACTAGTGAAGTACTAGTCAGCGTTTCTAGGCTAAAGGACGTAGGCTATATCGGTAGTAGTTCCGCAGCTCTTTGCGGCTCTACTACAGGCAAGCTGCTCTGCCCTTAAAACAACCATTCCTTCCTAAATTCGAAACTCTTTAGCCCGCTCAGGACTATTCGTTGTGCTTGTCAACAACCGCTGCGCAGCAGGCCGGAGTCGGATTAAAGCAAGTCAGCTGTCACAAGCCGTAGTTATAGCAGAATGCGGAATGCCGAGGTCGGAATGCGGAATTGAAAGGCTTGCTATCAATGGGTTTCAACAATTCCGAGTAACCGGAGCAAACTGCGGCTCGCTATAGATCAGAACTATGCAGATCTAGGCAACCCTTGATGTAGACGATCAAAGGCACAAAGCTGGGGCTAAACCCAATCAGATTTTTGCTGAAAGCTATGTCTGGGCTGTTCTCTGACTAAATTTCCCCATGACTTTGGCATGCGCTTCTTGCAAAAAAGGCAATAGTTGCTCGAACGTTTTGTCTGTAGGCGATAAAACTTGTACCCAGCCCATCCACGCATAAACCGGATGCGGGGTAAGTTCGTTCAACTGGGTGAAATCGTGGCCTGTTGATACGACTCCTCCTTTGAGTGGACGAGGTGGCTTTTCTCCAAACAAGCGGATGTAAGTTTTCGAGGGCAGCCCGATCGCTAGCCGAAATACCCCCTCACGATTGAGGTTGGATGCCTGGTCGTGCTCACCATCTTTTTCTTTGATCGTGCAGAAGTAGATACCGTTGGGTAGCGTGTTCCCAGGGTTGTAGAACAGTGAAGTCTCGCCCCAGCTAGACTTTGGGATAACACCGGAAAAGTCGGTACAGATTCTGCCAATCAATGCGTCTGGGCTCATATTCATAGAGTTGTTGGTGTTCCTGAGGGAGCAATAGCCGGTATATGCCTGTATGTGTCTAAAGTTGATGTGATTACTGGGATGCTCAACTGCGACTGGCTACTGCAGTGGGAGTACGAGGCTTGGGAGAGTCGACGCAAATCGGCAACCGAATTTTGACTTCGGTGCCTTGCAGGGGTTGGCTTTGGATTTGGATGTCACCCCCGTGATTTTCGACAATGACTTTAGCGATCGCTAAGCCCAGTCCCGATCCACCAACAGCAGAGCGCTGACGCGAAGGATCGGCTCGATAAAAGCGATCGAAGAGATGTGGTAAAGCCTCTGCTGGAATGCCAGCACCGTTATCTTTGATAGTGACATCGATGGTGGGCTGGTTTTGCAGTTTGCCTTCTTCTAACAAGATTTCAATGCGCCCATCGTCAAGGGTGTATTGCAGGCTGTTGCTAATGATGTTGGTAAACAGGCGTACCAGTTGGTCGGCGTCCCCTTCGACCATCCAGTTGGGCGATGGTGGAACCGTTGAGAGCGACGGTTCCTGAGTTAGGGCAACTAAAGCGTGTTCACAGGCCTCACAGTCAAACTGAATGTGTCGGTGATCGGCGATCGCGGCTTGCTCTTCAATCACATCCGTCAACAGCATGGAGACATCAACGGGGTTGGCTTCAAAGGGTGCGAGTCCGCCCTCTTGCCGCGCGAGAAACAATAGGTCATCGACCAGGTGACCTAACCGTCGAGTCAGCCGTTCGATCACTTGTAATTGTTGCTGTTGGGCAGCGGCATCCGGTTCTGGGTCAGCCAGTGCCACCTGGGCGTTAGTTTGAATCACCGCGATCGGATTGCGCAACTCATGGGAAGCATCGGCAGTGAACTGT
>CAZLYS010000596.1:0-3920 GCA_964563415.1 uncultured Halomicronema sp. | reverse complement strand
CTGTTGAAAACCCACTCCTGCCCCCTCCCTAGGAGGGTCAATGTGCCCCAAAGGGGCTGCTCTGACTTGAGATTTATTTAACCCGAACTGACGTTGATTTGCCCCCATCACTGACGGGTTGCAGGGGTGAAGCCGTTAGCTAGCCATCCTGGCTTTTCCCTTGCCGTATGGATTTGCCGACTTGACGATGACCTACCGATTCCAGTTTCAAGTGATTTGGGACAACTGGCCGCTGCTGCTGGAGGGCGTTTGGCTAACCCTGCAGCTTTCAGTTGCGGCCACGGTGTTGGGCTTACTGGTTGGCACGGTTGGGGCGCTATGCCGGCTTTCCGGTAATCGTGTGTTGCGATCGCTCGCCACCGTTTATGTCGAAGCGATTCGCAATACGCCCTTTTTGGTGCAACTGCTGTTCATTTTCTTTGGCGTTTCGAGTCTGGGGCCAGCCTTGGGCAATGAACAGGCAGCGTTGCTAGCCCTCACCATCAACTTTGGGGCCTATGCCACGGAAATTATTCGAGCGGGGATTGAATCCATCAGTCCCGGTCAGATTGAGGCGGGGAAATCCTTGGGGCTGAACCGACTCAAAATCTTTCGCTTAGTGGTGCTCAAACCCGCGATCGCCAATATTTACCCGGCGTTAATCGGCCAAATTGTGTTGCTGATGCTGCTCTCTAGCGTGGTTTCCCAGATTTCGGCAGAAGAGCTGACCTTTATGGGCAACTTTTTGCGATCGCGCACCTTTCGCGATTTTGAAGTGTTTTCGGCGGTCGCCGTGCTCTATGTGTTGTTAACGCTGCTATTCAAGCTGACGGCCCAACTACTGCATCGGCACTTGTTTCAATTCACCCGTTATCTCTGAGCCTGGCTAGTCTGCTCTCCCTCAACCGTGTTCCATGCGAGATTTCAGTTACATCGACATCATCTGGGCGCTGATCTGGGCCGCTCGCTGGACCCTGCTACTCTCCCTCGTGGCGTTTATCTGTGGGGGCATAGCAGGCTTTGGGCTGATGCTGCTACGGATTGCGCCGTTGCGCCCTTTGCGGTATGCCAGTCGAGGGGTGGCCGAAATCATCCAGGGGACGCCGTTACTCATTCAGTTTTTGCTGGCCTTTTTTGGGTTGAGCATTCTGGGTATTGAGTTGAGCCCCTGGGCTTCGGCGACGCTAGCGCTAACCGCCTTTACTAGCGCTTTTCTCAGTGATATCTGGCGCGGGTCAGTAGAGTCCATCCCCGTCGGCCAGTGGGAAGCCGCACGGGCCATGAGCTTCAACTATTTTCAACAGTTGGGACTGGTGATTTTGCCCCAAGCGGTGCGGCTGTCGATTGCTCCCACTGTCGGCTTTTTGGCTCAGGTCATTAAGGGCACGTCCTTAGCCTCGGCCATTGGCTTTGTCGAACTGGCGCGATCGGCCACCAACATCACGAATGTCACGTTTGAGCCGTTTTTTGTCTACTTGGTGACAGCGGTGATTTACTTCGCCATCTGTTTCCCAATTTCTGCCTTTAGTCGGCGCTTAGAAAAGTCCCTGGCCTATTAGCCCGGTGGGAACGGGCGATCGCTCAAATGCTGACGCAACGTATTGAACTGTGAGGATAAACGTTATGAATCAATTTGCTTGGCCAAAATGGCTGAAAAATTTCCTGATTGCCAGCTTTGCCTGTGTCTTTTCACTGGTTGCAGTGGCCTGCATCAATAATGACGGCGGCCCTAGCGTCACCGCTCAAGATGAAGCCGCTGCCTCAGTGTCGAGTTTAGACAGCATTATCGAGGCCGGTACCATTCGCATCGCGGTGCCCCAAGATTTTGCCCCCTTTGGCTCAGTCGATGCCAATGGCGATTTAGAAGGCTATGACATTGATGTGGCTAACTTAATCGCTGAAGACCTTGGCGTAGAGTTGGAATTGGTACCCGTCACCAGCGACAACCGGATTCCTTTTTTGCAAACCGACAAAGCTGATTTGGTCATTTCCAGCATGGGGGCGAATCCAGAACGGGCCAAATCGATTTTCTTCTCAATTCCCTATGCACCCTTTTTCTCCGGACTTTACGGCTCGGCAGAAATTGGCGATGTGGAGGATTTTGACGGGCTCAGCGGCTACAAAATCGGCGTTACCCAAGGCACATTAGAAGATCTGGAACTCAGTGATGCCGTGGGTGAGGATGTGGAAATTGAGCGGTTTGCCGACAATAGCCTCACGGCCTCTTCTTTAATCTCTGGCCAAGTGGATATGATTGCGACGGGCAATGTCGTCGCCTCCGAGTTAGCCAAGAACAATCCTGATCAGAATATTGAAGGTAAGTTCATTATCAAGGAGTCTCCAGCGCATATCGGACTGCGACGCGGCGAAGTCGATCTACTGCAATGGGTGAATACCTTTGTGTATCACAAGCGCTTGGGCGGAGAGTTGGATGACTTTTCTCAAGCTTGGTTAGGCGAACCCCTGCCCGAACTACCCGCGTTCTAAACGACCGTTGAATTGGACTCGTGCAACAGCACACGTGTCCAACATTCTCTGGGTTAGCGCTGTTAGGGCCGAGCTGGTGATTGTATTGTTAGGGGCTTGCGATTGAATAACCTCCCTACAAGCAAGAAGATTGACTGTAAGGGCGCAAGGCCTTGCGCCCCTCCAAGAGGTACGCTATTTCCCCGCACCTCCCTTAACACGAACCCCCCTACTCGTCCTGACAGCGCTTTGATCCAACCTCGACTCCGCGATCGCAGAAAGTTACCCCATTCCTATGAGCAGTACCCTCCAAAAGTCCTCAAAATTTAGTGTATTGGCGGTACCCCGAGCGATCTCTCAAAATTGGGGCACTCTTAAACCCTACTTCTTAGCCGCTCCTCAAGCGATCGCCCTCGCGGTGTTCCTCGTCTTCCCCATTCTGTTGATCGGGGTGGTCAGCTTTTGGGAATTCAACGGCTTTTCCATGACGCCAGCCTTTACACTGGCAAATTACAAAAGCGTTTTCTCATCGACGGTCACCCTGAGAACCTACCTCAACACCTTCAAATTCGTCGCGATGGTGTGGCTGGCGACCCTGTTGATTGGGTATCCGGTCGCGTATTTCCTCTCCTTTCATGTCAAAAAGCTAAAGTGGCAGGTGTTGTTGTTTCTGATCTGCACCATCCCGTTTTGGACATCCAACATCATTCGCATGATTTCCTGGGTGCCGCTGTTAGGCAAAGAGGGCTTGGTCAATCAATTGCTCATGGGGATTGGACTCATTGATGCCCCCCTAGAATTTCTGCTGTATTCCGACTTTGCTGTGGTGCTCGGCATGGTGCACCTCTACATCATTTTTATGATTGCACCGATCTTCAATAGTCTGATGCGCATCGATCGCACCCTCATCACCGCCGCTGAAGATATGGGGGCATCTGGCTTTGAGGTGTTCAAAGAAATTGTGCTGCCCTTATCGTCCCCCGGCATTGCCATTGGGTCGATTTTTATCGTGACGCTCGTCATGGGCGAATTCATTACCGTGCGCTTGATGGGGGGCGGGCAAGCCGCCTCAATTGGCAAACTGATTCAGACGCAAATTGGTAGTTTGCAATACCCGTTAGCGGCGGCCAACGCCATGATTTTGTTGCTCGTGACCTTGATGTTGGTGTTCTCCATCCTCCGTGTGGTGAATATTCGCAAAGAGCTTTAGCCCCTTAATTTGGTCTGCAAAAGATGAAAAAGCGATCGCTCTCCTTTTATTTACTAGCTGTTTTCTTCGGGCTGTTTGTGCTGTTTCTCTACGGCCCGATGATCACAATTTTCATCCTGTCCTTGCAAGGACCAGATGGCACGCTCACCTTCCCGATTCGGAGCTGTGGTTTTTACTGGCTGGGGCAGGGGTTTCAAGAACAGCGGGTCGGTAATGTTGTGGAGCGGTGTCGGCGCTCAGTTGTGCTGGGGGCGATCGTGACGGT
>CAZLYS010000595.1:0-3921 GCA_964563415.1 uncultured Halomicronema sp. | reverse complement strand
ATGCCTATGACCCTCGCTTTTTGCTCACCCAGGGCTATGCCGTAGTCATGGGGCCTACCATGCCCATCATTGGTGAAGGGGAAACTGAACCCAATGACACTTACGTACAGCAACTCACCCAAAGTGCTGAAGCGGTGGTGAATTACTTAATCGAGAATGGCATTAGTCAGCAAGGTCAATTCGCGATCGGAGGGCATTCCTACGGAGCCTTTACAGTAGCCAACCTGCTGGCCCATACAGATTTGTTCCAGGCTGGTATTGCCAACAGTGGAGCCTACAACCGCAGTCTGACGCCATTTGGATTTCAGGGCGAGCAACGCACCTTTTGGGAGGCAACAGACGCCTATCTTGACATGTCACCCTTTACCCATGCGGCCAACATCAATGAGCCCTTGCTGCTTATCCATGGCGCTAATGATGAGAATGCAGGGACGTACCCGATTCAGAGTGAACGCTTATATGGCGCTATGAAGGGCTTAGGAGGCACGGTGCGCTGGGTCGAACTGCCTCTTGAGGGGCATGGTTATGAATCGCGAGAAGCCGTCGGGCATGTGCTTTGGGAAATGGATCGCTGGTTGACCATTTATCTAAAAGCAGGCGATCGCCCAGCGGCAGAGGCTCATCAGCAACCAGAAGTGATGGTCCCCTCATCAACCCCATAGAATTATTGGGCATTCTGGAAAGATACTGGCATGTCGAACTACAATGCCTGACATAACAAACCAACCTTAACCAGCTCTTTAAACCTGGTAGGCCCAAAGGTTGTCTAGACAACCCTCAAGATGCTGCTTTTAGTGAACAGTTCCCTTTGATTTGAGTGCAGGAGTGTGACAGAATTCGCGACGTCTTCTCAGGAGATGTCTCCGCCAGGTGGAGACTATGACGAAATTATTGCTGACCTTAAAGTCAGTTCGGCTGACCGTATTTTATTTTACCTAGCGATCAGTGTGATGAAGCTAGGAGGGCATCGTTATGGTTCATTTCTCGAGGCTGCCAATACCGCGGCTAAGCTGGCCATTTACTCTTCTTATCTAGAGCAGGGTAACAATATTCGTAAAACCAGCTTTTTGCATCATGTTGAGCCAAAGCGGGTCAGAGCGATCGTCAAAGAAGTTGAGTCTTTCAAGTCTGGTGGCCAATCACTCACCAGTCTCAGCGACCAAGAACCTTACTACCTCATTGGTCTACCGTTTCTTTGGCAAGAAAAATATTCTTGGAAGCCAGGACAATGTCGTCTCAATCATCATCATCTCAGCGTAAAAGAGCATGAAACGTTGTACGCCCAACTACCGACTGATCTGCCCTCAGCGCGTTTTTTGGACATGCTGGAGTTTTTAGACCTGATCAAGCTGCTGCACGAGAAATCTCAAGCTGAATATCCCCCCAACCGTCAAATGCCTTTGAGTGAAGCTTTAACCGAACACATTAAGTTTCGCTTGCTATACTCTGGCACCGTGACTCAAATTGATATTCCGTTTCTATCGATCCCGATTTTTGTGTTGACTCGCACCCACTACGCCCCCAAAGGTCAGCGAGAGCGAGTCTTTACGATGATTGATGATCTAGCCCGTTTTGGTAAGCTCATGCAAGATTGGGTTGTAGAAAAACCAGATGTGTTGCGCGGCCTCGAAGTCTTTGATGTCGCCCCTGAAAAGCGGGATCAAGCCCTCGCAGAACTTGACGACCTACTCAAAACCTGGGCCGACAAATACCACCAAGACGGTGGTCACCCCATGATTTTGCAGCTTGCTGCAGGGACGCGCGATCTCGGTGAAGCCTAAACATTGAGTATAAGAAGTTTGTCGACTTTCTAACCAACTGGAGTTTGTTGCAGTCAGAGCAAGCTGACTGCAGCATTTTGGACTCCGAATGCAACTCGTTGTGATAGGTTGAGAACTGACTACGCTATGCGCTCTTAAAAATTAAATATGGTCACCTGCAGATGAGAGAGAACAATCTAAATCGCTAAAAATTTCTAAACAGAGAGATCTTCACTTCTGAAACTTTGTCCTCTAAGTTCTGAATTTTGCCGTAAGCACTACCTTACCGAGTGCATCATCAACGCTATAGCTGGCCGCAGTTTGCTCCGGTTATCCTGGGTAGCTGAAACAAATGTCTGACAAGCATTTCAATTCCGCATTCCGACCTCTGCATTCCGCATTCTGCTATAGATTCCTCCCCTGCTCCTCTTGTCCCTTCTGACTTCTCTGGTTCACATAAACCTAAATTCAAGACTTGACAGACCACTAGTCTCTGACAGTTACAGGATTAGGGTAAATTGCGACTGGAGGCTGCTCACCACACTCTGAGATCAGTTGTTCCACCATGAGATGACTGATCGATTACCGGTAATTGGATCTCGGCTCTTCACTCAAAAACTGAGTCGCTTCACCTAATTATCTAATTCAAATCAAGACGGTTACGAGCGTTTCAGATGTCATCATTTACTGATAACTGATAATAACTGACTCAGTTAGTAACCAACCGTGCCAGAAGTCGTAATTAGAGATACATTACTCAGAGCACAGATTTTGAATTCAGCATCGGCCCCTAATTGACTGCACAGTCATCGGAGAAATTATTGTTATCCGAGATCACCGATCAGAGCGTACTCTCAACTATCCGTATAAACTAGCAAATCATCAACTCACTGAGTGATTGATGATGAGTTGGAGAATGATATATCCAGTAAATATCAGCTGTCTCTCATTCATCAATCGTTGATTGATGTTGATATCGGGGTACCTTGTATTAGCGTTGCATTCTAACCACGCACTTACCTTCCGACTTCCCTTATGATCCAGCAAATTGAACAACTTTGTGTCCAGGCAGATGGTCGTTATGCGACTGATGCTGAGTTAATGTTCTTTCAAAATTATCTCAACACAGCAAGACTACGGTTTTTGCTCTATCAAAAGCTGCAGAAACTAGAACCGCAAATTATTCAGAAAGTTTTGGCAGAGCTTCAGACCAAAGAGCCAAATCTGCTCCTCATAAATGGTCGCGACTTAACGGCAAAATGGCAGCGAGATACCGTCCGGTTACTGCGGTATGCAGCCACGGCTACGTTATCTGATGATGTTGAGCTCTTTAGAGAGAGCCTATTGATGTGGTTTCAGACCATCATGAAATCTTTTCAGGCTGAGCACAGTTGTGAAGCCACCTATCGGGCAATGCAAAAAGTCTTGAAAGAGATGCTGAGGGCAGACGAGGTAGCGTTGTTTTGTCCCCTGATTGAAATGAGTCAAGTAACGCTGGGCAAATCTCAAATTTAATTCGATTAGCGACTTGTAACGAATGAGGTTTGAGTCCCATAATTCTGAAAATTTGAGTAGCTAGCAGTATTAAATTCTAACTGCTCTATTCAACAGTATCGCTCAAGGTGATTTTGGGCATCAGTCCTCATCAATTTGCATAGACAACTGAAGCCTTCTTCAGGGGCTAGCAGTGTTTAGGGAATACCCTTAGGTTAAGGTATGATAAACTCGCGATCGCGCTTGGAGAAGTCGCTAAGATATTCGCCCTCAAGAGATTTTTCTTCGTTCCTCGTGTCGTCATGGCCAGTCCGCAAACCTGTTTCCGTGACACCATCGCTTTTTGTAATCTTTCACTCAGTAACTTGCTCTCTGCTGAGCAAAATTTAAGTTTAAGATTTTTCAATTTCTTCCGGTAATCGTTGATGTCGCTTCTCCGTTGGGCACATTACACTCATCAACAGCGTATTAAAACAAGCTTCTCAGGCAGTAAATTATGTCAACCAGTCTGTTAACTAATACTCATCAGCGTCATGACCGCCACCCTAAGAAGCACAACCACTACAGCTTCAGGGACTTCTTCCAGTTCAACCCAGAATCCGGCAGCGTTGTCGATTGGAACGGCAGCCGCAACTTTTTTTCCAGTGAAGACTTTATTATCGGTCTG
>CAZLYS010000594.1:0-3921 GCA_964563415.1 uncultured Halomicronema sp. | reverse complement strand
GGTATTGGGGCAACTTTACCTATTGATCAGTCTTTGACTTTTGGGCTGTTTTAAGTCCTCTAGGTGCTGGCAGACTGGAAAATCCAACGACACCTACCAGCAGCGTATCGAACAAACTAAGACTGAAAACTGATACTCATGGAGGTCAGCAACTTGCTGACAATCTCTCTGGGGTCTATCAACTAACTAGCATGACCGTGAACACGGCTGCGATTTAGCACTTAACGGGTGACGTCGTCCATGTAGTTGCCCCACAGCTCCGCTGCTTGACCACTGCTGCCGCTCGTCGGGGTATTATCGTCATTGCCTAACCAGACCCCAGTAACGAGATCGCGACTGGGCACAAAGCCCACAAACCAGAGGTCGCGGTTGTCGTTGGTGGTGCCAGTTTTGCCCGCTTCCCCCAAACCAATAGAAGCGCTGCGGCCAGTGCCGCCTTGTACGACGCCTTGCAATAGCCCGGTTAACGTCTGGGCGATTTGGGGCGAAATGGCTTGCTGGTTAGTGTCTCCCGTTTGGCCAAATTCATATACCACGCGGCAGCTATTAGCATCGTTGGGGTCCGTGCAGTCGCTGCTATCCAGCACGCGGCGGATGCCGTGGGGCGGATTCCAGACACCGTCATTGGCGATCGCCCCAAAGGCTCCCGTCAACTCCAGCGGCGTCACTTCACTCTCTCCCAGTACCAGCCCTGGAGCCGGATTCAGGTCACTATCGATGCCTAAGCTTTGCGCCGTTTGAATGACTGAGTTTAGGCCCGCTTCTTGAGCAATGCGGAGAGCCACGACGTTTTCCGACAAGGCCATGCCGCTGTACATATCCATCGCCCCGCCACCTGAGCGGCAGCCGTCAAAAAACTGACCGTTCCAGTTCAAGCCGCTACAGCTAAAGGTTTGTCCTGGAGAAATGTCATCTGCTAGCGCCGCCGCATACGCAAAGACTTTGAAGGTTGACCCCGGTTGGCGCAGTGCTTGGGAGGCGCGATCGAACTGGCTAGATTGATAATCAACGCCGCCGACATAGGCGCGAATTTCGGCATTTTGGCTGTCAAGGGTGACGATCGCCCCTTGGCTGTAATTCAGTCCCGCCCCGGTTGTCGCCACATGGCTGGCCAGCGCCGCTTCGGCATCCGCCTGCATATCTAAGTCCAGGGTAGCTTCGACAATAAAGTTGCCTTCCCGAGCGAGACCGCTACCGAGTACTGTTTCCAACTCGCGAAAAATATAGCTGTAAAAATAGGGTGCCCGAATGCTCTGCAATTCTTGGCGGGCTTTGGGACTAATTTCAATGCGCGATCGCCGCGCGCGGCGGGCTTCTTCAGCACTAACCATACCGAGGGCGGCCATTCGATCAAGGACGCGATCGCGGTAAGCTACTGCCGCTTCGTAGTCCGTCACCGGGTTAAACGCATTCGGCGCAGGCAAAATGCCGACTAGCGTCGCCGCTTCGGACAAATTGAGGTCACTGGCACTTTTGCCAAAGTAAAACTGCGCCGCATCCTCAAAGCCGTAGAGGTTGCCCCCGAGGAAAACCCGGTTTAAATAAAACAGCAGCAAGTCATCCTTGCTGTAGAAACTCTCCAGCTTCAAAGCGACGATAGCTTCCCGAACCTTGCGCCCCGCCGAATCTTCCGTCCCCACATATTCGCGATACACGCTGCGAGCGAGCTGTTGCGTCAGGGTACTGCCCCCTTCGCGAATTTCGCCGCCGCGAATATTGGTCACCAGGGCACGGGTAATCCCCAGCGGGTCAATACCCAAGTGCCAGTAGTAGCGAGTATCTTCAGACGCGACCACGGCCTTCGGCAGATAAGTCCCATATTCAGCAATGCGCGACATTTCTTGGTGAGCTTGGGTCGGTTCTGGCCGCAGGGGGATCACCTCCCCCCCTTCTTCGGCATAAATGACCACTGGCCCCTGCACCGATTCGGGAAACGGTCGCATCGGCACTTTGCGCCATTCCACCCCGACAATCCACAGGCCCACTGCTGCCGTGATGCCCGTAAAGCCATAAAGGCCATATTTCAAGCCCTGGATATACAAGGGCGGCGGATCGACATAGCGAACCGTGACACCATCCGCTAAATCTGCTGGCCCCAAGGTGAGCACATCGCCATGCTGTAAAACCCAATAATTCAGCCGCTTTTTGCCGCGATAGAGCCCGTTCGTCGACTTTTTATCTTTGATGACAAAGGGCCGCCCCGGACGGTTCGGATCCCGCGTAATCGAGGCGTGGACCTGGCTGACAATGGGACTACTCACCACAATATCGCTCTGGTCAGAGCTACGGCCCATCAAATAGCGATCGCCCAATAACGGAAAGGACTCTACCTTGCCCTGACACTCGACTTCTAGCTGAGCCGGACGCGCGTTTGACTTCAGCGCAATTTTGGAGAAGTCAATATTTTTTTGGACGGCCTTAAAGGCTTGGGTCACATTACCCAATAACGTCCGGGGAGCTTCTGGCGGTGGCGAAGAACTCATACGCGCACGATAGAGAACTAGGGAACATTTTACTCACCCTGGCAAGGGAACAGGGTAACGATCAGGGCGATCGCTAGAGTGTCCCTACGAATTCAGCTTTTTGCCCCCCTTCTTCGGCGCATTCGAGCCATTGCCGCCAGAGGAGTCGTCCGCCGAAGCGCGAAACGCCGCAATGATCAGGCAGGCAATGCCGATATTGATGCAAATATCGGCCACGTTAAAAATCGGAAACCGAATCAGGCGAAAGTCAAAGAAATCGACCACTTCGCCATTCAAAAAGCGGTCAATACCGTTGCCCAAAGCCCCACTGAGAATCAACCCATAACCAACTTGCTCCCAGCGATTAGCCAGTGGCACCAGCAAGCCCAGCACCATTAAAGCCAGACTGACCAACAAAGATAACCACCGCAACCACTCACCATTTTCACTAAAGAGACTGAAGGCGGCCCCTGTATTGGTGACATAGGTGAAGTGAAAGACACCTGGCCACAACGCAATGCTCTCAGGGGGGATGGTTAGCTCAAACGAATTGACCACCCACAACTTGGTGAGCTGGTCGAGCGCCAGGCCAATAATTGCCGCAACCCAAAAATACTGGTTTTTAAGCCTCATAAGCCTCAATAAAACAGGAGCTGACGCAACAGATACGCCAACACAGAGACGGCACATACCATAATGAGCTGTCCTGGCAGCGGTGCCAAGGAATAGGCCAAAATTGCCTCCCAAGCAGGAAAGGTAACTTGCTGCAACCAGCCACCAATGGACGCGATCGCCAAATAGGCTAATCCGCAGCCATGGATGACCCCCACGCCGCACAGACTACTAAAAGCGAGTGACTCTAGTTTAGGGCGATCGCGAAACGCCAGGTACCCACAGACCCACGCCGCTGGAATAAAACCCAGCAAATACCCAAAACTCGGCTCTCGCACATAGCCCAAACCGCCACCCTGAGTAAAAATCGGTAGCCCAAAAAATTGGAATAGCAGCAGCCCAAGCGTGACATACGCGATTTGCGATAAAGCCGCCGCGTTCTTGCCCCCGACACAAGCCGTCAAGAGCACGGCCCCCACCTGGAAGCTCACTCCTAAAGAATAAACCTGCACACCGGTCGCATTCCAGTCCCAAGGAGCGTTCGTGATAAACGCCTCTGACCAAGTTGCCGCAATGGTCAGCACTAGCCCGATTAAGGCCCACAATAGATCTAGCGGTGACAAGGCCCGTACACTCATGTACCTGTGCAAAAGGCTTATTGTATCGCCCTGAGCCAAAAGCATTGAGGAATTTTGCAGATTTTCAAGTGGGGTGTTGAGAGGGCGATGTCGACACCTGATCCGCAGCTGGCGCGGGTGGCTGAACTGCCTCCGCCATGGTCGCAGACGGGGATTGAGACGGCCATGTCACCGCCGCCTGTTCAGTCTGGGGGATTCCCTCCACTACC
>CAZLYS010000593.1:0-3924 GCA_964563415.1 uncultured Halomicronema sp. | reverse complement strand
TGGCCTGACGGTGATTTTGGCGCTGATTAGTTCCCTCACGCTCTCGCTCACGGTGATTACCGCGCTAACGGGGCGTCTGCATCACTGGCAACCGCTAAATTGGCAGCGCGATTGGTGGCAGCATGGCCTCTCGAATGAGGCGCTGGCCGCTGCCTATCGGTGGACGCTGCGGCGGTGTTTTCAGCGACCTTGGTTAGGGGTGGGACTAGCAGTGGTGCTGCCCGTGGCCGGATTCGCCGTTTTTGGCACGCTGGATCAGCAATTTTTTCCGCCAACGAACCGCGACCAGTTTCAGATTGAGGTGCAGTTGCCCAACCAAAGCGCGATCGCCCAAACCCGCGATTTAGTTCTGGCTGCCCGCGATCGCATTCAGCAGCATCCCAATGTTGAAGACATCCATTGGTTTATCGGCGAGAGTGCCCCGTCATTTTTCTACAACGTGGTCGCCAGTCAAGAAAATGCGCCCTTCTATGCCCAAGGCATTGTGCAACTGCGGGGCACGAACGGCCTGCGACAAACCATTCAATCTCTGCAAACAGATTTGGATGGGGCCTTTCCTGAAGCGCAAATTTTAGTGAAACAACTGGAGCAAGGGCCGCCCTTTGACGCGCCCATTGAGCTGCGAGTCTATGGCTCGGATATGGATCAACTGCGGGCGATCGGCAATGACCTCCGGGCCAAACTGGCGCAATTTGACCAGGTAACCCATACCCGCGCCAGCCTCACTGAGGCTCTACCTAAGCTGGCGCTACAAGTCGACGAACCCCAAGCCCGACGCGCTGGATTGGATAATCGAGCGATCGCGCAGCAGCTCCAAACCACTCTCGATGGCAGTCTAGGCGGCTCCATTTTGGATGACACCGAAACGATGCCGGTGCGGGTGCGGGTCTCCGATGCCGACCGCAATACCGTGGACCAGGTAGCATCGCTTGACCTGGTAACGCCCACTGGGGAAGCGCTAGTGCCGCTCTCGGCACTAGCCAATGTCACTTTAGAACCAGATCTAGCCACAATCGCCCGTCGCGATGGTCAACGCATCAATACTGTGCAAGCTTTCCTCACTGCGGGCGCTCTGCCCGATACGGTATTGACAGAATTCCAGCGTCAGCTCACAGCTGAAAACTGGCAACTGCCCTCAGGTTACCGGCTGGAATACGGTGGCGAAGCCGATGCCAGAGGCGACGCCGTGGCGAATCTCCTATCAACAGTGGGCGTACTCGCCATTCTCATGACAGCGACGCTGGTGCTGTCATTCAATTCCTTTGGTCTGGCGGCTTTGATTGGTTCCGTCGCCCTGCTCTCGGTGGGCCTGGCTGCCCTCGCGCTGAAAGTGTTCGGTTCCCTCTTTGGCTTCACTGCCATCTTGGGGACCTTGGGACTGATCGGCCTCGCGATCAACGACTCCATTGTGGTGCTAGCCGCCCTACGGGAAAATCCCGAAGCTCGCCAGGGCGATCGCCACGCGACAGAGCATGTCGTGATGCACGCGACCCGCCATGTAGTCGCCACCACAGTAACTACGATTACGGGCTTCATTCCGCTGATGCTCGACCAAACCGGATTTTGGCCGCCGCTAGCCATCGCGATCGCAGGCGGCCTCGGCGGTGCCACCCTACTCGCCCTCTATTACATTCCCGCCGCTCATATCCTCATCGCTCGGTGGACTCGTGAACCGCAAAAGCCACAGCCACCACAAAACGTCAATCCTGATGTCTTAGTCGCCCAGGCCATCGATTAACGCTACTGCGAACTATTCTGCATCGTCGGGAGTCGGCTTTTCCGCATCCACCCCTGGCACCCAGTTAGGCTTTTCGGCCCCTTCCCAGCCGGGGGGCTTTTTAGAGTTGTACCAGGCGATCGAGCCGATGATCACTGCCGCCAAAAAACCGAGCGCCAACATCGCGTAAAAAGTGGTTTTGAGGGTTGTGGAATAGTCCAACTCGGCTACAGGCAAGGGAAGAAGCATTTCGTCATCCTTAACGGGTAAAAAAGACCGCCTAAACAGTGAAGCTGACCGCGATCGCCCTCAGTTCTTGTGCTTCGAGAAACATGCCATTGACTGATATCCCTGAGCCCGAATCATGCGATCGCAAGTGAGTGAAAGTATATCAAACGACCCTTGATCAATGATTTGGCTTCGCCTGTTCAGACAACAAAGAACGCCGTGGATAAATCCGGTTTTGAAGGAGAGCACTTGCCAGCCAACCGAACATTGATAATCCAAATAGGATCCAAACCAAAGTAGTTTTCATCTTCACCGCCCACTGTCTGGATGGTTGCAGAGACACTGAATCAGGAGGGCGATCGCCAAAATGTTGCGAAGTGTTTCAGTATTCGTCAAAACCAGCTGATTGGCAACAAAACTTAAACCTCAAAGCACGGCATCACAGGGGTTACGTAGTAGTCTGAGTATCGAGTCATTTATCCATAAAACTCGTTTTCAAGAGGACATATTCATGGTTCAGCGTGGTTCTACGGTCCGGATCCTACGGAAAGAATCCTACTGGTATCAAGACACTGGCAAAATCGCGAGTATCGACCAAAGCGGGATTCGTTACCCGGCAGTCGTTCGCTTTGACAAGGTCAACTATGCTGGCGTAAACACCAACAACTTTGCGCTAGATGAACTAGTAGAAGTGGAAGGCCCCAAGAAGAAAAAGTAAGGCTTCCTCAATCGAACCCACGTGGGCAGTTAAACAGGTAGCTCCCGCGTGGGTTTTGCATTGCAAGGTTAGTTAAGGGCGCTGCGCGAAAATAGCATCCCCTCTACCCTCTTACCCAGCCACAGTCATAAACGGGTACTTCGTTTGTTTGCCAATCCCTAAGGAACGCGGATCAATTAATGTATCGTTTTGGTTTTTCGGAGGGGCGCACGGCCGTGCGCCCGTAACAAGATGGGAGATTTTATTAAATCCTGATCCCTAAACCCATCGCTGAGGGCGATATATTAGCAATGCTGTATAGGTCTTTGACCGAGTTGTTGATATCGTGCCGGAGCTCCCTGAGGTTGAAACCGTTTGTCGCGGCCTTAACCAAGTCACTCTAAATCATCAAATTCGGGGAGGGGAGGTGTTGTTGCCCCGCAGTATTGCTTACCCCGATTCGCCTGAGGAGTTTTGGGCCGGAACCACTAACACCACATTGAAATGGTGGTTTCGACGCGGTAAGTATTTGCTCGTGGCTCTGGAATCACCTGACGGTGAATCGGCAGGCCACTTGGGTTTTCATCTGCGCATGACTGGACAGTTGCTCTGGCTGTCGCCACAGGAACCAGTCTCTAAGCATTGCCGGGTACGGTTCCAGCTGGATGCCGATCATGAGCTGCGATTTGTTGACCAGCGCACCTTTGGTCGGGTTTGGTGGGCGCCGCCACAAGTTGCCCTGGAGTCTGTAATTACGGGTCTTGCTGCATTAGGCCCCGAACCATTTAGCGATCGCTTCTCTCCTGATTACCTTTACCGAGCGACTCGGGGCCGCAAGCGCCCGATTAAAAATGCCCTGCTGGATCAGGCATTGGTAGCAGGCATTGGTAATATCTATGCTGACGAAGCGTTGTTTTTAAGTCGCATTCGTCCGACGACACTGTGTACGCGATTGGGCCGACAGCGTCTCACCCGATTGCATGACGGCATTCGAGCCGCACTATCAGCAGGGATTGCTCAAGGCGGCACAACCTTCAGCGATTTTCGTAACGTGCATGGCATCAATGGCAACTATGGCGGTGTAGCCAATGTGTACGATCGCGAACAGCAGCCGTGCCGAGTCTGCGAAACTCCCATCAGACGCATCAAATTGGCTGGGCGATCAGCACACTTTTGTCCTCAATGCCAACGATGAGAAACGTATATCAACGGTGAGAAACGGCGGTTCTCAATATCGTCTGAACTATTGTAAACCGCCGTTTCTCGCCGTATATCAACGGTG
>CAZLYS010000592.1:0-3931 GCA_964563415.1 uncultured Halomicronema sp. | reverse complement strand
GAACTGTCAAACTTTACGAGTCCCCCAGCAGAGCTGGGGGTTTACAGCGATTAATGATGTCAGCCCAAGAATTTTATGCCGTGATTGAACGTGACGAAGACGGTGTATATGTCGGAGAAGTCCCTCAACTCAAAGCTTGCTACAGCCAAGGCGAAACCATCGATGAATTGATGACCAATATCCGCGAAGTCGTCGAGATGTGCCTTGAAGAACTGAGAGAAACAGAGACGATTTATGAGAAAAATTAGCTACAGCAAAGATGTCGATGTCCTGTTAGTTGAGCTATCGCAAGCACCGATCGCCTACGCCGAAGATGAAGGCCCCGTCATTTTGTATTACTCACCTGACGACAAACTGGTGTTAGTTGAGATCCTAGATTTCCGCCGCTTCCTTTCGGATGAAACCGTCACCTCACTCCTGGCCTCATAAGTCGATGGAGACGTTATGTAATGTCAGTTTGGGTAAGGCAAAGCCCGTTACTTTCCCCTCCTGGGAGGGGCTGATGGGGTGTGTTCAAGCCGTGTTGGAACCCACCCCGTCCTTCGGACACCCCTCCAGTGGAGGGGATAAGCCCTTGAGGTGTTGAAAGGACCCCCATTGTCCTTATCCCTAACATCGACTTCAATACTGTGGCCTCATTGGGCGATCGCGGGCCGATCTCTATTCTTAAAGTAAGTCTGCTCTAGCTGGGCGGCGATTGCCAGCACCGTCTCATCGGCGGCAGGGCGACCGATCAGTTGCACGCCGATGGGCAATCCCGAGTCTGTAAAGCCCGTGGGAATAGCGATCGCGGGTTGACCGCTGGCGTTGAACGGTGGACAGGGGGCAATCCACTTAATAATGTTGTCTAAAATTTGACCACAGCGCAGCGACTGCCACTCCCCGACGCGGATGGCGGGCTGCAGGTATACCGGCGCGAGGACGATGTCATAGTCCTGAAACTGCGTGACGATTTTGCGCGACACTACCTGCAGTTTGCTCACCGCCCGCAGATATTGACCACTGCGAATCTGACAGGCCCGCCACCAGAGCCAGCGATTCATTTTCTCCATCACAAAAAAGGGAATATTCGCTTCGGCGATGACACATTGCCAGGCGGTGGTAAACGGTTCGATGAGCTCGGATAAATCGGGGGGCGGCAATGGCTCTACCTGATGTCCCAGAGACTCTAACTGTTGGGCGGTATCGAGGACGGCTTGCTTACAGTCATCATCCGCTTCGCCAATGGGGGCAACGCCCGTAATCACGCCCACCTCCAGCGCCGGCGGCTCGACTTGCGTCGCGGCTAAAAAGCTCTTCTCTGGCGGCGCTAGCCAGTAGGGGTCGCCCGTGACATACCCCGCCAAGATGTCTAAAAAGGCAGCGGTATCAGCCACGGTGCGCCCCAGCGGCCCGTTCGTGGCCAGTCCATGCATGCGCTCCCCCACGGGGGAAAAGCTGATGCGGCCGCGCGAGGGCTTCATGCCGACTAAACCACAGCAAAATGCCGGTCCCCGCAGCGAACCGCCCCCATCCGACCCTTGAGCGATCGCGCACAATCCAGCGGCCAGAGCCGACGCGCCGCCCCCCGTGGAACCGCCCGCCGTGTGGGCCAAATTCCACGGATTGCGGGTGGGTGGGAAGCCCGGGGGCTCGGTATAGGGAAAAGACCCCAGTTGTGCCGTCGCCGTTTTGCCCAAGATCACAAACCCTGCTTCGCGGAGGCCAGGAATCAGCCCATCATCTTTTTCGGCAATGCGGTCTTTAGCGGCGGCAATGCCGTAGGAACAGGGCACTCCCGCGATCGGATTCAGATCTTTGACCGAGAGGGGCACCCCAAAAAACGGCGGCAGATCCGCCGGGTCCGTGGTGGCGAGGTGCTCAGTTTTTTGCCGGGCGTCGGCGATCGCCGCCTCTGTCATGACCGTAAAGTAGCTGCCTAATACCGGATTCAAACGCTCAATGCGCTCTAGGTACAGCTCGGTCAGCTCCAGCGGCGAAATGGTTTTGCGGCGAATTAAATGGGCTTGCTCTAACGCTGGGGTAAATGCCAGGGCGGTTTTGTCCATAAGCTCTCGTGGGACCTGCGTAGGTAGCATATCGCGGATATTTTCCGCCGCTGTCAGTCCGGGAGACAGTCTGGCAATTGGGTGATGTCTCGGCAAAGTGAGATCGGACAGCACTACTCGCCCCTAGCCAGAGCTGTAGCCCAGCCGCCAGCGAACGGGACCTCCCCAGTTTCGCTGTCCTTATATATGTGGATGACTTTTGTTTTCTCTGAACTAAAAGCTGACGAAGGGGCCTCAAAACTGTCCTGGATGCAGACAGAAATTTCACATATCTTTACTGCGAAAATATGAAGCTCCTGACAAAAAAAGCAGAAAAAAGCAACATCTGATACAGACGCGTCTGATCGGTGGTTTTTTACGTGAAGAAAGCGTATCGTCCTTAACCAAAAAAAGGGATTTGAGTACTCAGGTATTTCTACTCGGGTTGACTGGCTATTCATGCTCTTTCCCTTGCTGGGTAAGGCTTTGATATGAGTGCATAAAAGGTCGAGGCAGGGAAGCAAAACGCTTGTTCCCCATCGGTGAAATGCTCGTACCCCCAACTGCCAAAAAAGAGTTTCCCCAGTGGGTATCGGCTTCTGAGCGCTTGAGTACATCCCTAACTATCCAATAAACCCTATGGGGGGAATTACCCAAAGCCAGGTTAAGGCGGTTGCTATAACTCCTTCAACGCCAAACGACGGGTCTTTTAAGAACACGCAACTGGCGAAGTTAGTCGAGACAACGTTCAACTTCGGCTCAGTTAGAGCCTCATTAATGAACTCAACGCTTGTTTCACCAATTTCACAAGTTACCGCGTTCTAGTCAATGCAATTTCAGGCGTATCCACCCTGATTTGAGTGCCCTCCCGATTCTGCTTTTAGAGTCTGAGCGCCTCTCCCATCCGTACACCGTGGAAATTGCTGGCCTCTTACCGAAGACTGATCGCCTTGGATGCTTCAACACACTCTCTATTGAACCAACGACGTTGCATTGTTCTGCATGACTGCTTGAGTTCCTTTGTCCCCCAAGCCATGGGAACAGCTCACCTGTGCTTACAGGTTTTTCTAATGCGACGATGCAACGTCTCTCTTTTTTTGGTTTCTCGGCAGAGTTCATCCCCGCATCAAAGGCCTTCTTCCTGCCCCGTCTGTTTCGTCGCCGTTTGACCCGCTCTCCCAAGTCCCTTTCACACCTTTGCAAACTCATGACGCCACCGCCACCCTCTGCCCTTGCTTCCGCGCCTACCGCGACGCCCGAGCTGGACATTACCTTGACCAAAACGAAAACCAAGGTAAAAAAGTCTGGCGGCGGCTGCGGCTGTAGCAGCACTCAAGATGAAGCTGCCCCCGGCCTCAGCGAATCGATGAAGGCTCGCATCGAAAAACACCCCTGCTACAGCGAAGAAGCCCACCACCACTATGCTCGCATGCACGTTGCGGTGGCCCCGGCTTGCAACATCCAGTGCAACTATTGCAATCGCAAGTACGACTGTGCCAATGAAAGCCGCCCCGGTGTGGTTAGTGAACTGCTGACGCCGGAAGAGGCGGCTCACAAGGTGTTGGTGGTCGCCGGTAAGATTCCGCAAATGACGGTGCTGGGGATTGCTGGCCCTGGCGACCCCCTCGCTAACCCGGAAAAAACTTTCCGAACCTTTGAGTTGATTGCTGAGCAGGCCCCTGACATTAAGCTTTGCCTATCCACCAATGGTCTGATGTTGCCTGACCATGTAGAGCGCATCAAAAAGCTGAATGTTGACCACGTCACCATCACGATCAATATGGTTGACCCGGCAGTCGGCGAAAAGATTTACCCCTGGGTGCACTACCGTCGTCGTCGCTATCGCGGCATTGATGGCGTGAAAATCTTGCACGAGCGGCAAATGGAAGGGCTAGAAGCGCTCC
>CAZLYS010000591.1:0-3935 GCA_964563415.1 uncultured Halomicronema sp. | reverse complement strand
CTGGAGCTGTTTTAGGTCAGAATGTCTTAATCAATAGTGGGGCTATTGTAGAGCATGATTGCGTGTTAAAGGATACAGTTCATGTCGCAACTGGAGCAAAATTAGCAGGTTTAGTCACTGTAGAAGAAGGTGCTCATATTGGTGCTGGGGCAACTGTAAAGCAAGGTTTATTCATTGGTAAGAAAGCCATTATTGGCGCTGGAGCTGTTGTAGTGAAAGATGTATCGCCCTGCACGATCGTAGTTGGAATCCCAGCCCGTCTTTTGCGAAAGCTGTAGTTGTGTAAATGTCACCCTCTTGATTATGACTATTCGCATTATTCCTCGTTTAGATATTAAGGGGCCTAATCTCGTTAAGGGAATTCATTTGGAGGGATTGCGAGTTTTAGGAAAACCAGAATATTTTGCTCGCTACTACTATGAAAATGGGGCAGACGAACTCTTTTATATGGATACAGTTGCCAGTCTTTATGGCCGCAATAGTTTAGTTGATATTATTACGAAAACGGCACGAGAAATTTTTATTCCGCTAACGGTAGGTGGAGGACTGAGAAGTCTTGAAGATATTAGAACTGTTTTGCGATCGGGGGCTGACAAAGTTGCAATCAACACGGCAGCTATTGGACGACCTGACTTAATTCACGAAGCAGCTAATACCTTTGGTTCTTCAACCATTGTGGTTGCAATTGAAGCGATTAAGAAAGCAGATGGTAGTTACGAGGCATGCACAGACTTTGGACGACAAAGTACAGGCATTGATGCAATTGAATGGGCTAGACGAGCCGCAGAATTAGGTGCAGGCGAGTTAATTATTACCTCAATCGATCGAGAAGGAACTGGTCAAGGCTTTGACCTTGAACTGACTCAAAAAATCGCTGAAATAGTTGATATTCCTGCGATCGCTCATGGTGGTGCAGGGGCACTAGCACACATTGCAGAGGTGGTGTTAAAGGGCAAAGCTGATGCCGTTAGCGTTGCATCGTTACTTCATTACCAAGCAATCGAGAAAGCACAACACGGACAAGAAGATTTCCTGCTAGAAGGAAACACTGAGTTTTTGCGACGCGGTACAGGCTTCAGTAAGATCAAATCAACTACTTTGCAAGAGATCAAACATTATTTAGCCCAACAGAAAATATCATGTCGCCCTGCAGGAGCAGTTATTCCCAGTGAGTAAAAAGGGTTCCATTAAAGTTGCCATTGTTGACTATTACGCAGGCAATCTGTTTAGTGTCAAGCAAGCTTGTGAATATGTCGGCATGGAGGCATGGGTTACTTCATCAAGATCGCAACTCTTTGAAGCTGACGTAGTTATTTTGCCAGGAGTGGGGGCATTCGGCGATGCAATGAATGCACTAAAGAAATTAGATTTAGTTAGTCCGCTCAAAGAGATTGCGGTCTCTAATCAAATGCTCGTTGGTATTTGCCTAGGGATGCAGTTACTAATGACAGAAAGCTATGAGTTTGGCACGCATCGTGGGCTAGATATTATTCCAGGAGAAGTGATTCGATTTGAAAAGCCTAAGACAGGAAGCTTAAATTTCAAGGTGCCACAAGTGGGTTGGAATCGGATTTCCCTGCCCCAGAATAGAGACTGGTTAAATTCTCCTTTGGAAACATTGAATCCAGAAGAATTTATGTATTTTGTCCATTCTTTTTATGTGTGCCCTGAAGACGAGCGAGTCATTCTGTCCCAATCAGATTATGCTAACATCAGGTTCTGCTCTAGCCTAAAATATCAAAACTTAGTGGCCTTTCAATTCCACCCAGAGCGTAGTGGAAAACGAGGGCTAGAAATTTACCAAGCGTTGAAGTCTTCAATCGAAAAACAGCGGTAGTTTTGCAGAAGTTATGTCTGAACAATCTCCGAAAGAGCGCACCACTTACTACGGTTTACCGAAAGAGGTTATCTTTTGCCGCCGCTGTACTATGTCCAATCAGCGACCGGCTTCGATGCCAGAATTCAAGCATACTTCAGAACGACATGGTGCTCGGTACTTAGAGATTGATGAAGAAGGGGTTTGCAGTGCTTGCCGGTATGCAGAGAAAAAAGAGCAAATAGACTGGCCAGATCGAGAGAAGAAATTATTACAGTTGCTCGATCGCTTTCGTCGAAACGATGGTGAGTATGACTGCATTGTTCCAGGGAGTGGTGGTAAGGATAGTGCTTATGCAGCCCATGTTTTGAAATATAAGTATGGGATGAATCCTTTGACAATTACTTGGCCACCTCTACTCTATACAGAGTATGGTTTGAGAAATTTTCGTAATTGGATCGAGATAGGTGGGTTCGATAATATTACTTTCAAGCCCAATGGCAAGGTTCAACGGCTGCTGACAAAATTAGCAATTGAGAACCTATTACATCCTTTCCAAACATTTATTTTAGGCCAAAAAAATCTTGCACCCAAAATAGCCCTGAAGTACAATATTCCTCTCATATTTTATGGTGAAGCTGAAGCAGAGTATGGCAACCCGATTGCCGAGAATCAAAAGTCTTTAAGGGACAAATCATATTATGCAATGCAAGATTTGTCGCAAATCTATTTAGCAGGAGTATCGATTGGTGAACTGCAAGAGAAATATCAACTTTCTCTAAACGATCTACTGACTTATCTGCCCGCAAATTACCAACAACTCGAACAATCTCAAATTGAAGTTCACTACCTTGGCTACTACCTCAAGTGGATTCCTCAGGAGGCCTACTACTATGCAGTTGAGCATACAGACTTTCAAGCAAGACCATTTCGAAGCCAAGGAACCTATAGTAAGTACAACAGCATTGATGACAAAATTGATGACTTACATTATTACACCACCTATATCAAATTTGGTTTGGGGCGAGCTAGTTATGACGCTGCGCAGGAAATTCGCAATAAACATCTCATCAGGGAAGAAGGCATAGCATTAGTCAAACGATTTGATGGTGAATTCCCAGACAAATATTTTCAAGAAGTGATGGATTACCTAGGGATTGAAGCCGAGCGCTTTCACGAGCTATGCGATCGCTACCGTTCTCCACACCTTTGGCAGCACGAAAATGGGAAATGGCAGTTAAGATCTCCGATTTGGGCAGAAGGCTAACACCCAGGTTTGGGTGTAGTTTAAATTTGGCGATCTTCTAACAGAGCTTCTGCCAACAACCAGTCTTCTCGATGGTCAATATCCACGCTACGGTGGGAAGGCATTTCATAAATTGCGAGACGATCTAAAAGCATTTGATTCTCTAGTGTCTCTAAAGTCTCGCGTTTTAATGCATAAATGGCTCCATTGATACTGTAAACTGGCGCAGCTTCTTGCCTTCTTGGGATGCCTGCTTTGGGATATTGAGCCATTGGTTGTACCCAAGGCAACATTGCCTTAGGCTCAAGTAGGTTGAAGTAGGGACTTGCCTTGCTCAAGCACCCAGTCAAAACTAATTCCGCATCCAACGAAAATAACTGTTGGATACAACCATCAATATCTTCGGCTTGCCTAAGCGGCGAGGTTGGTTGCAGTAAAACAACCGCATCGTAGGCTTTACCTTCTTGGGCCTCTAAGGCTTCAGTTGCGTGTCGAACCACTGGCCAGACGGAAGCGCGATCGCAAGCCATATCTGCAGGGCGAGTAAAGGGAACCTCGGCTCCCCATGCTTTCGCTACCTCAGCAATCTCTGGATCCTCAGTTGAGACCACGGTACGAGTTAACGTTCTAGCAGCACGCGCTGCCAGAATCGTATAAGCGATGAGTGGTTTTCCGGCTAATTGGCGAATGTTCTTACGAGGAATGCCTTTAGATCCGCCCCTAGCCGGAATTATACCGAGTACTCTCATCTAACGAGCAGAAGTTGCCATCTTGGGTAGCTCGTAAAGTGTTTCGCGCTGTCCCGCTTTTAATTCTTCAAGGTTTTTCTTCCAGCCTGCAGCTCGAAAAACAGGGAGTTTGGGTTCACCGTTG
>CAZLYS010000590.1:0-3936 GCA_964563415.1 uncultured Halomicronema sp. | reverse complement strand
TCGCCGCCGAGTTTGAGATCAGTCCCGGCATACTTGGAATACAGCACCTTGTCACCCGCTTTGACTTCGGGAGTCTGACGGCTACCATCATCGTTGCGCTTGCCAGGACCCACTGCAGTGATTTCACCGACTTGGGGCTTTTCTTTCGCCGTATCAGGCAACAAAATGCCGCCGGCAGTAGTCTCTTCAGAAGCGCTGACCTTCACCAACACGCGATCGCCCAAGGGGGTCACGCTGGATGCACTCAAAGTAATAGCTGCCATTACAAATTCTCCAGAAACGCTAACACTGAGGTGAATCTATGCTTGCCTAGAACAAAGACTAAATTAACTTTGCCAGTTAGGATTAGCACTCTCACACTCCGAGTGCCAATTTAGAACTTTCTGGGGGGCAACTACAACAGCGCTGTGAGTGCGGTTTCCCGAACTGGGTCGTATCAGCGTGTATTACATCAATATCTCTATCGAATCGCTCTGGTGACCCATCATGAAACTTTGCCAGTGGATAGCAGCGATCGCCGTTAGCGCCAGCGGCTCTCTATTATTGGGGTCTGCAGCTCAGGCCAGTCCTATTGTTCCACAACCTGGTAGCGCTACCCAGACACAACAAACGGGTAGCGAGTTCACCATTACCGGGGGCGTGACGTCTGCGGACGGCCATTCTCTGTTCCATGCGTTTGAGCAGTTGGGTCTTTCTCAGGGACAAATTGCCACGTTTTTAGCGCAACCAGAGGTGCAGTCAATTCTCGGCAGCGTCGTTGGGGGGGATGCTTCTTACGTTGATGGGTTGTTGCGAGTCGCTGGCAGTTCAGCTGATTTGTATCTCATCAACCCAGCGGGGATTTTGTTGGGTCCCAATGCTCAGTTAGATTTAGCGGGTTCTTTTGCCGCAACTACTGCGGACGGCATACTCTTCGATGATGCTATTTTCAATGTCCTGAGTGGTGATGATTTTAGCCAAATATCAGGCTCGCCTACTGGTTTTGTATTCGCAATAGATGAAGCAGGGGCCGTGGTCAATGCGGCAGATTTAGAGGTTGCTACTGGACAGTCCATCACCTTAATTGGCGGACAGGTCATTTCGACGGGGGCATTGACCGCCCCCGGTGGTGACATCACGATCGCGGCCATTCCCGAAGCCAACTTAGTGCGTATTAGTCATCCTGACATGGTGCTCAATTTAGAAGTTGCAACCCTGCCTGAGAGCTCGATCGCAACTGAACCGATGCCATCGCCACTGACCTTACCCGCTTTACTCACCGGGGCACCTGCGACCCTCGCAACAGGATTAGCGGTGCAACCAGATGGCACCATCGCTCTCACCAACAGTGATATTTCTGTGGCTTCTGTTGCAGGGAGTGCGATCACCAGTGGTCAACTCGACGTGTCGGCAACGAGCGGTGGTGACGTGGTGGTCGTGGGCGATCGGGTGGCGCTACTCAACGCCACCGTGAATGGTTCTGGGGTCACTGATGGAGGCACTGTCCGCATTGGGGGTGACCTGCAAGGACAACCCACGCTGCCGAGTTCCACTTTGACTTATGTGGATGAAGCAAGCCTCATTACTACCAGTGCTGGGGCAGCCGGAGATGGCGGGCAGGTCATTCTCTGGTCAGACGGCACGACGGTGTTTGCGGGCGAGATTCTGGCCAATGGGGGGAGCAACGCTGGTGACGGAGGATTTGTCGAGGTGTCTGGAGCACAAACGCTGATTTATGACGGTGATGTCAGTGCGATCGCCCCCAATGGCCAGGTGGGTACGTTGCTGTTAGATCCGGTCGATATCACCATTCGTAACGGCACTAACGATGGTGACGATTCTGATGGGTCCGCTATTTTGCTCACTGAATTCAATATCGCTGCGGCTGATCCAATTCCCACGATTCTTTATGAATCAGAGTTAGAGAACTCTCCAGGAAATGTGGATTTGGTGATTCGAGCGAGTAACAACATCACGATTGAAGACCTCGCCGATAATGCTCTCACCTTTCAAACGGATGGTGCAGCTCCTGGCAGCATTACCTTTGAAGCAGGCGGTGCCTGGCAGATGTTGGACCCTAACGACACGATCGAAGCGCCTCGGCGATCGCTCACCATTACTGCCAACACCATCACTGCAGGTACGCTCGATACCTCAGATAACAGTAATCAAGGGGGTGACATTACTTTGATCGCAACGGGGGCGATCGCGACTGCTGATGTCCTGAGCTTTGGGGATCCCTTTTCAGTCAGTGGCAACATCACGATTAGTGGCAGTAGCCTGACCACGGGACGCATTAGGGCTGGAAGCGGCTTTGCCACTGCCAGCCGAGTTGAATTGACTGCCACCACTGGCGACATCATTGTCGATAGCATTTCTACGGGTAATGGGGGCCTAGAGGTCAATGCTGCCCAGCGCTTCCAAGCCCGCGACACCTTCAATGTTTTTGTCCGCATCACCTTAGATTCTTCTACCGATGCCGAGCTGATTGATTTCCTCATGCGCGGCGATCCACAACCGCTGATTGACGCGGGATTAGTTGATCCGGCTGACTTTAATGACCAAATATTTATCACCTTCCCAGCCAGCATTTTTGTCAGTCCTGATGGAGGGCCTGGGGAAATCGTCATTCGCCATGGTGGTCAAGCTAACACCTTCACGGCTCCTGGCATCACGATTCAGGGTAGCGGAGCCCTGCCTGATCAACAGTTTGTTGTTGGTCCTAATGATGACCATACGATTGATATCAACCCAGCGATTCCCACTGCCAACTTTACCGGGTTCACTACGCTGTATCCACCCGGTACGTTTCCTGCTGATGTGAATGGTACGACCGGCGCTATTCTTCGGGGTCAGGGCGATGCCACCCTGGTTACCTCTTTTCAAAACCAGCCCTTTGTACCTGTGCCCGTCACACCTGGGACTGGCACACCCTCGACGGGCGGTTCATCCACAGGAGGTGGCACTCCCACAACCGCCCCCACCTTCGAATTTGAGAACGCTACGCTCGAAAATCTCTCCCCTGATGAGTCTGAAGCCGTGGCGGAACCGGTGTCAGAAACAGAAGCCGCTACGCTGGAGTCCTCTGAAGCTGAGGCGTGTGAAGCGGCGATCGCCAATCGCTCTGCCAACACGGTAGAAATTGCCTCAACGTGTCCGGCCTCTGATGCTACCGATGCTGCTAATTGATGCTGACACGTTGAGGACTGGCTTATCAGTGTCGCTAGGGATGAAACCGGTGCTCAGACAACTTGCCCGGAAGCGATGCATTTTTGGTACCAGTAGTAACTAGCTTTGGGCAAGCGTCGCTGAGTGGCATAGTCGATGTAGGTGATCCCAAAGCGGCGATCGTACCCATAGCTCCATTCAAAATTGTCCATCAGGCTCCACACAAAGTAGCCGCAAAGGGGATAGCCGTCGGTAATGGCGCGATGGGCCGCTTGTAAGTATTGCCGCAAATAGTGGATGCGATCGAGATCGAGCACTTCTCCCTGATCTGTTACTTTGTCCTGAGCAGCGCAACCATTTTCCGCAATGAACACTGGCAAGTCAGGCCGCTCTAGAGTGGTGCTGAGATGACGCACCCCCCAATACAAACTCTCGGGTACCACATGCAACCAGGGCATATGCAAGCGAGGATATCCCTGAGGAAAAGGCAGCACTTCATACCCTTGGGTATTGTCCGTAGCGCGGACGTAGACACCGCTGTAGACATTGAACCCGATCGCATCCAGCGGCTGATGAATTGTCTCTAAATCGCCTGGGGCAATGTCGGGAGCTTGATCGCCCAATTGCTCTAGCAGGGCGGGACTGTAGGCCCCTGTCAACGCCGGAAAGATAATGCCCCCGTTGGTACCCACTGTATGAAATGCTGTTTGCGCTGCCGCGATGTCAGCAGGGGTCGCCGTTAGAGGAACTGTCGCTAGGAAATTATCGACCAGCGCCACCGAGCAAGGC
>CAZLYS010000589.1:0-3939 GCA_964563415.1 uncultured Halomicronema sp. | reverse complement strand
AGTTTGAGGTCAGCGCCATGGGTAAATTGACGCCGCCAATCAGCCAACTGTTGGCAAGCTTGCTTGAGCACCCAACTATCAATCAAGGCGATCAAGCCAGTTTCTTCCGCCACCGGAATAAATTCATCTGGGCCAATTAACCCCTGGCTAGGATGCCGCCAGCGCACCAGGGCTTCACAACCGACGAGGCGTTGATGGGACAGACTCACAATCGGCTGATAGTGAATAGTCAGTTCTTGCTGGTCCAGGGCTTTGCGCAGATCGGTCTCTAACTTCAGACGACTGAGCACCGCAGTATGCATGGCTGTATCAAAGAACCGATAGGAGTTCTGCTTTTGAGACTTCGCTTGGTACATGGCGATGTCAGCGTCGCGAATGAGATCAGACGCATGTTGATAGGTCTGATCTCCCATGACAATGCCAATACTGAAACCGGTAAAGATTTGATGACTATCAATCTTGATGGGGGTTTGACAATCAGTCAAAATTCGGTCGGCAATTTGCGTTACTTCCGCCGTACAGGTGATGTTTTCTAGCAGAATCAAAAACTCATCGCCGCCGAGTCGAGCCACTAGATCGATGTGTCGCACATGAGTGGTTAAGCGCTGGGCGATCGCTACTAGGAGTTGATCACCCACGACATGGCCAAGGCTGTCGTTGATCACCTTGAAACGATCAAGGTCTAAAAACACTACGGCGTAGCGGTAGTGGTCAAATCGTTGAGCCCGTTGAATCGCGAGTTCGAGCCGCTCTGAGAGCAGCGTACGATTGGGTAAGCCGGTCAGTGGATCGTGTAACGCATTGTGGATCATCAGTGCCTGAGCCTGCTGGCGTTCAAGCTCAGCTGCCGCACGGGCAGCAAACACATGGAGAATTTGCTTGGCAAACTGCAGGTTGGTAATGGGGCGTTTATGGAGAAGGAACAAATGACCGAGGGCTTGCTCCTGGGAGCCTGATAGGACTACGCCTAAATAGCTCTCTGCCTCTAGTTCAACCAAATCGAGGTCCTTAGGAAAAGCTTGCTGAACATTGCGCTCACACAAAAATTCGCCGCTGATAAATACCTGTTCACAAGGTGTTTGAATCAGTGGATAAGTGTATTGAGGCAGTAAAACACCGTTAGCCCAAAACGCAATTGTCTGAAGCTGATTATCAACTTTTTGCGTAATGACGGCATAGTCAACTTCTAAGGCTTGGGCGATGTGCTGTACCAACGCTGGAAAGAGTTCTTGCCCAGTCGTGGCGGCGGTTCCCGCAATCAGATTTTGCAAAGCCAGTTCAGTTTGTTTGCGTTTAGTGATGTCAAGCGTGGTGCCAAACAGTTGTGTCGCCTGACCCTCGGGATCGCGCTCGACCTCTGCTCGCCACTCGTAGTAACCCAACGAATCATCGGCTCGAGAGCGACTGTATTCTAGCGTGTGGACATCATTGTCAGCGATCGCACCTTTTACACACTGTTGCAGACGATCACGAACGCTCTCTGGCAGTAGCCGCAGATATTCTCCATACGAGGGTGCTGGGGAACCTGGCTCTAAGCCGTAGATACGGAACATTTCGGGAGACCAAGTCAGAGTTTGACTTGCCAAATCTAATTCCCAGTTCCCAACGTGGGCGACCTGTTGCGCCCTTAGTAAGGTCGCTTCGCTCTGACGCAGTTTGGCCTCGGCCTGATGGCGTTCGATCGCAATACCGGCAATATGGGCCATTTGCGTAATGATCTGCAATTCATGCGGTTGGGGCGATCGCACCTGGCGGTAATACATGGCAAAAGTACCAAGCACCTCTCCCCCCCGAGCCGTAATTGGACTAGACCAACAAGCCCTTAAGCCATAGCCCAAAGCCAATTCTTTATAAGGGCACCAGAGCGGATCAGTGGCAAGATCGGCGACGATAACCGTTTCGTTACGGAAAGCCGCGGTGCCACAAGACCCCACACCTTCACCAATCTGCAGTCCGATTAACGCCTGGTTATAAGCGCTCGGCAAGCTAGGGGCCGCTCCTGGCTGAAACCGCTTGTCTTTGTCGAGCATCAAGACTGAACAGAGCACCCCATCTGAGTTATGCTCTACTGTCTCAATCAGGGCATTCAGCACCTCTGTCAGCGGCAGCCCTTGAGCAATTTTTGCTAGGAGGGAGTTCTGGGCTGCTAGCTGAATTTCGGCAAATTTGCGATCGCTAATGTCGGTGTGAGTTCCCAATAGGTGGGTCGGTTGACCCAGGGCATCCCACACCGTGAACTGCCCCATGGAAAGAATCCACTTCCAATTTCCTTGTCGGGTGCGCAGACGAAATTCGGCTTTGTACTGAGGAGTCTGGCCAGCTTTATAGGCTCGGTAGGCTTGATTCGTCCGTGCAACATCATCCGGATGCAAGCGGGCTTGCCAAGTCGCAATATCCTCGCGAAAAGTCGCTGGGTTGTACCCCAACATCAGCGCATATTCGGGACTGACCTCGACCTCATCGGTTTGCAGATTGATATCATAAAAGCCTTGGTTAGCAGCCCTGAGGGCAAAGCGGAGACGTTCTTCGCTAGCTTGCAGATCAGTGGTCCGTTCTGCAACTTCAGCTTCGAGGGTCTGGGAGTAATTTTCTAACATGTTGTAGAGGCGAGCATTGTCGAAGGCAATTGCCGCCTGAGTACATAAGAAATTAGCGATAAAAATGCGATCGGAGGTAAATATGCCGCTAGCTGATTGATGGCTCAGCTGCACAATACCTATCAATCGCCCTTGATTGAGAATCGGCAGCCCCAAGACACTTTTGGGTTGCTGTTGGGTGAGCCACTGATCAATGACCGGCAAGTCGGTCTTGTTGTCATCGATGATGACAATCTCCTGGGTGTTTTTGACGTATTGGATCAGCTTGACTGGCACATCAAGACTGTCCTCAAATGGGACGTTGCAAAGCTCAAGTTTGTCGGCAGTCGCAATCGCTCTGACGGACCATGCATCTTGATCGTCAGCCAGGATGAGGACGCAGCGATCGCCGCCTGAAGTCTGCAGCATACTTTTCGTGAGCTGTGGCAAGAGGTCATCCAGCTGCACAGTTTTAGACAACGCCTGCGATATTTTGATAAGCGTTGCAAAATCGAGCCCACTATTTAGATGACTCAGATTCTGGTCAGCTATTGGCTCTTGGTCTACGGTTTTTTGTGGCGCAAGATTCGGCGTAGCAAGCATCGCCAGCGTTGCCAATGGGTTCAGCATGGTTTTCTGAGGCGCGGACTGTAGCAAGTGCGAGTAGCGTCGTTCTAAATCTCGAGTTTTCGCTTGAGCGCCCCAATGGGCATAGTCGTCATATGCGGCCTGCATATAGCCTGCAGCAGCGTTTTCTTTGCCCCAGTGCAGATAAAATTTAGCGGCTAATTCATTCGCTAATGCGGCTTCCTGAATGTCGCCATTGTCTTTAGCGCCAGTGATGGCGCGTTCGTAGCAATCAGCAGCGATCGCGGGCTTTTGCCACACGCCACAACATTCTGCTTCCACCAAATCAAACTTGTGCAGCGCCCTCATGGGCTCATCATGAGCCCATTGCTTCAGCTTTTGACGGCCTTTCTGAATCTGATTGCGCAGCTGTTTTTGGTCAGTCGATTGGGGATAAACCGCTAGCCTGGTCAGCGTCGCAAACCACCAATATTGCTGCACCTCATCAAACCCGATGCTCTCATCTAAATAAAGTTGGCACTTCGGAATTGCGGCTAGAGCCCCCTCCCAATCCTCTAACCAGTAGGCAAACATGAGGTCATAGAGGTAAAAAGCACACAACTCTGAGCGATCGTCAGCCGCCTTCAAAGTCGCGAGTAGGCTCTCGTCATCGAAACCCTGGTGGTCAAGCATGGCCAGGGTTTCACCGCGATCTAGCAAACTGAGCACAAAACGATGGCTGGGATAGCCATAATCAAGTGCGGGGCTCGTTCGAGGCGTTTGCAGAGCCTTGCGC
>CAZLYS010000588.1:0-3940 GCA_964563415.1 uncultured Halomicronema sp. | reverse complement strand
CCCGCCGATGACGTGGTCAAAAACGGCTTGCGATAAACATCTAAATCAGTGTCATCAATCTGATACGGCCCGCCCCCTTCTAACGTGCGATCCACCAGCAAGGGGTCTTGGGTCATCATTTCTCCGGCCAGAGGCAACGTCATACGGCGAATGGCTCCGGGCAGTTTCACCGTTGGCGCCAGCGGCGTATTGATAATCACGAGGCGCTCAACTCGCTCCGGCTGACGGAGGGCAAACAGCACTCCATACATCCCCATGAATCCCTGAGCTACAAGATGTACTTTCTCAATCTCCAGCGTAGTTAAGAAATTGCCCAATTCCTTCACAAAGGCATCAGCCGTATAGGCAAAGTCACGTTTTTCAGGAAAGGAAGAAAAGCCATGACCGACCCAATCAGGCGCGATCGCCCGAAACCCCTGTTCCGTCAATTTGGGCATGACGTCTCGCCAGCTATAGCTTTGAGATACTAACCCATGCAGCAACAACACTGGCAGGCGATCGCTCTCGGCTTGAGACGGTTGTTCATCCCGATAAAACCATTCCAGCTTGCCGACCTGAATTTTGTAGCCTTCGGTTAATGCCATCGCGCCCACCTTATCTGAACCATTTGAGGTGTCGCTAAGCTTACGGCGTCAAGCGGGGCGATCGCAACTGAGTACTGTCGCGACACGCATCATCAATTGTTATGTTCTTCATGGATGATCGAGCGATCACAATACTGAACCATGAAAAAACTCATTGACCTTAGCCATACCGTAGAGAATGGCATGATCACTTATCGAGGTCTACCGGCACCCATTATCTGCGATTATCTCAGTCGTGAGGCATCGAAAAGTCATTACGCTGAAGGTACTACCTTTCACATCGGCAAAATTGAAATGGTGGCCAATACGGGCACCTATATCGATTCGCCCTTTCATCGTTATGCGGAAGGCAAAGATCTCTCTCAGCTAGCTCTAGAGTCGATCGCTGATTTAGACGGCATTTTGTTTCAAGTAGACGCCGCGACTCACAGTATCGGCCCTGAGGTGTTTCAGGGAAGCGATGTTCAGGGCAAAGCGGTACTGATTAACACCGATTGGTCTCGCCATTGGGGCACCGATCACTACTTTGAAGGGCATCCGTTTCTTACCGCCCAAGCGGCACAGTGGCTCAAGGATGCAGGAGCGACATTGGTGGGCATCGATTCGCTCAATATTGACGATACATCCACAGGCAAACGCCCGGTTCATTCGATCCTATTGGGTGCCGACATCCCGATTGTTGAGCATATGTGCCACCTGGAACAGCTCTCAAATTCGAACTTTAGATTTCATGCAGTACCTGTAAAAGTAAAGCAGTTTGGCACTTTTCCAGTTCGCGCTTACGCCGTACTTGAAACATAATCATGGTCTCAACCTAGACAACTCGCGCGCGCTCTAAAGCCAGTAAATTACGCGAAACCAAGACACTCCAGATCGCTGAAGTCATTATCTAAATTAATTTCGCATTCCAAATTCTTCTACATTGCTATCTAGTCGATCAAGTTGATCTTGCCCGCCCGAACATAGTCCAAAAGTCGATTGATGTGGAACCGATCAGCCGCTGGCATACCGGGATCAGAAAGCATCGCTGATGTTAGCCGCAAATGTTCACGACGGCTCAGTTGTCGTGCCTTAACCGCATGTTTAACAAGAGCTTGAATCCCAGATTGTTCGTTGGTAGCGGCAACCATATTTGACTCATCCTTTTGCTAAACGTGACATCTGATGCAGGAAACTTTGAAAAACAGTCTGAGCCAGCAAACAAACTCGACTTATGAACTAATTGCCCTGGATATAGCAAACGCTAGATTTACTAAAACCTCAGTCCAAGCGTTGGTTGATTCAGACTCGTCTGCTGTCTACCTAACGGTAAACCCTGCACAAAGCACCTGTGATCGGGAGAGACACTGATTACACTAAGACTTCACAAGAACTTCTCAGCACTTTCACAGACCCTACTTGGGATGACTCTTAAATCATGCAAAACCAGTCCAATCGGTACCCTTTAAACTGAAAAGGACGTTGCGACCATTCCTACTGAATGATGGAAATCTTTCGTTTACCGGCCTTTTCTGACAACTACATCTTTTTGCTCTACGATTCCGTCAGTCAGACCGCTGCAGTCGTTGATCCGGCCCAACCTGACCCCGTACTCCAGCGGCTGGCACAGCTTGGAGCATCCCTAACGGCAATTTTGAATACCCATCACCATGCTGATCATGTGGGCGGCAATCGTCGCTTACTAAAACAGTTTCCCCAAGCCATCGTCTATGGCGGTGCAGAGGATAAAGGCCGCATTCCTGGGCAGCGGGTTTTCCTGACCGAAGGGGATACGGTCACATTTGCTCAGCGTACTGCTCAGGTCTATTTTGTGCCGGGCCATACGCGGGCACATATCGCCTACTATTTCCCACCGATTGAGACCGGTAAGGGGGGCGAACTATTTTGCGGTGACACGCTGTTTGCTGGCGGGTGTGGGCGATTGTTTGAAGGTACGCCTCAGCAAATGGTGAATTCGCTGTCAAAGTTGCGATCGCTGCCCGATACCACCCGCATTTGGTGCGCCCACGAATACACACTGAACAATTTGAAATTTGCCCTCACCGTTGATGCCGACAATAGTGACCTGCAACAACGGTGGACTGAGGTGCAAGCAGTCCGTCAGCGAAACCAAGCCACTGTGCCCTCAACCTTAGGCATAGAAAAACGTACGAATCCTTTTCTCCGGTGGGATCAACCCGCCCTCCAGGCAACCGCTAATATAGCTGATCCGGTAAGAACATTTGCCCGCATTCGCGGCATGAAAGATCAGTTCTAGTGGATGGGCTGAAACATTTAAGTGGTAAATTCTGCTCCCTGAAACAGCAGGGTCGGCAACCAACTCAGGCCCAGACCAATCATTGACAACAAGACGAGAAGGATAAACGAGCCGCGATCGCCCATGCTGTCAATGAGGCAGTCTACCCTCACGAGCAAAGCCGCAGCAATCAGCACCAATAGATACGCAAAAGTCCGTAACTGGGTGACAGCGACCACTGCCAGAGAGGCCAACGCCAGCACCATAATGGCATAGCCCACATCGGTCTTAAAGCCCTTGAGCAGAAAATCGCGAACCGGTTGCCAGCAGAAGGTTAGCACCCCGGCCTTAACGACCACAAAGGCTAATGTCGCGTACCACATGAGTTGGCTAGAGTCATTGTTATGCAACAACTGTCCGTAGGTGGCGTAAGACAGCACTAACAATCCCCAAGACAGCCAGCGGCTTTTCATCAGTGTGAGCTCCGACCTGCTTTCATCAACGCTACCAGGGGTGGGCTTGATCGCTCAGAGTTTTTATAGATTTGTCGAAATTGCTTCCACCGGGCAAGTGGGAATGCACTGTTCACAAACAATGCAGCGCGATCGCGCAAACGTTAGTCGAAAGGACTCTGGATCAAGACTCAACGCCCCGGTCGGACAAACCCCCGTGCATAGACCACAATGTACGCAGCTATCTTCATCAATCAAGATTTCGCGGCTAGCTTGAGAAATGCCAATGTCGTTTTCCTGTAGCCAAGCGATCGCATCCTCTAGCTGATCAATATCACCCGATAGTTCCACTACCAACTTGCCGATTTGATTGGGCGCGACTTGGGCACGAATGATATTTGCCGCCACGTTGAAATCTTTCGCCAAGCGATAAGCAATGGGCTGATGCACCGTTTTTTTAGGAAACGTCAGGGTGACCCGCTTTTTCATTACAAAGGCTCGGTGGGTGTCCGCTATCTTAAAAGATAGAGAGTTTACATCGATATCACCACATTGGATGGCCATGGATCAGTCTCCGCAATCGTCAACGTCCCCTAATGAATCAGCGGGCCCAAGTCTTGGCACGAAGGTCCGCACTCTACTGATTGTGAGTGTCGCACTGGCGGTAT
>CAZLYS010000587.1:0-3942 GCA_964563415.1 uncultured Halomicronema sp. | reverse complement strand
CCAGGCCGCAGCGAATCGATGCCGGTCCCTGACAAACACTACGTCAACGGCAATGCTCTGAAGCCACCTTTTCCGGCTGGGATGGAAATGGCTCTATTTGGCATGGGCTGCTTTTGGGGAGCTGAACGCAAGTTCTGGCAGACCGAAGGGGTATATACAACGGCTGTCGGGTATGCGGCTGGTCACACGCCCAACCCCACCTACCGCGAGGTGTGTTCTGGGATGACGGGGCACAACGAGGTTGTGCTCGTGGTCTATGATCCCAGCATTATTAGTTATGAGGGCATTCTCAAGGTTTTTTGGGAAAATCACAACCCGACTCAGGGTATGCGCCAGGGCAATGATACGGGTACCCAATATCGTTCTGGTATCTATACCTATTCGGATGGGCAGCGCCAGCTAGCAGAGGCTTCCCGTGATGCTTATCAGCAGCGCCTGAAGCAAGAGGGTTACAGCAAAATCACGACTGAAATCTTGGCGGCCCCTGAGTTTTATTATGCGGAAGATTATCACCAACAGTATCTAGCAAAGAATCCAGGCGGTTACTGTGGTTTGGGCGGTACTGGAGTCGCTTGCCCGACTGGCCTGAGTGTGTAGCTGATAGGGCTGAAAGTGTCTTGAACTTTTCATGCCGATGCTCTTGAATTCATCAGGGGCATCGGCTTTTTGCTATCACAAAATATCCACGACCACAACTATGGCAGGGCGGCAGGGCGGGTTGTGCAGTTTGAATGGTTGATGTTTGTCAGGCAGTTGTTTGATACGGGGAACGTGCTCCAATTGAGCCAATGGTTCTCGAATATTATTCCTCACGGTCAGTTGCTTGAATCGGTCAGGTGGGCGATCGCCTCCGATACTACGTCAACAAAAAACCGTCTCAGCTGCTTTGAAGTCACTGAGACGGTATTAGATACATAAACTGAATGTTGACGCCTTTACATCCAGTTCTAGAGTCAGTTGCGATCTCTCCTTAGAAAGCCATGGCGGGAATCTGAATACCGCTGAGTATGCCGTCTTTCTGCGCCATATGGAGCATCAGGTCAAGCACTCGGCAAGAGTACCCCCATTCGTTGTCATACCAAGACACCACCTTAAAGAACTGGCTGTTGAGTTCCATACCGGCTCCCGCATCAAAGGTGCTGGAGTGGGGATCGGTGGTGAAATCAGTGGAGACCACAGGCTCTTCGGTATAGCCCAAAATGCCCTTCATGGGTCCTTCGGCGGCTGCTTTCATCGCCGCGCAGATGGCGTCATAGCTAGTGGCCTGTTCAGTTTTAAAGGTCAAGTCAACAACAGAGACATCTGGCGTCGGTACGCGCAACGCCATCCCGGTCAGTTTACCCTTGAGTTCCGGCAGCACTAGCGCCACAGCTTTAGCGGCACCGGTTGAAGCGGGAATGATGTTTTGGCCAGCACCTCGGCCACCTCGCAGGTCCTTTTTGCTGGGACCGTCGACGGTCGGCTGGGTCGCCGTAGAAGCATGAACGGTGGTCATCAAACCCTCGGCCAAGCCAAAGCTATCGTTAATGACTTTAGCGATCGGGGCCAGACAATTTGTTGTACAGCTGGCATTCGAGACAATGAGATCTTGGGTGGGATCAAACGTCTCGTGGTTCACACCAACCAATAGTGTCGGAATCAAATCAGGATCTTTAGTCGGAGCTGAGAGCACAACCCGCTTAGCACCGGCATCCAGATGCTGTTTAGCGCCGTCATATTTAGTGAAGAGACCGGTTGATTCCACCACGTAGTCAGCACCTAAGTCTCCCCAAGGTAGCTCTGCCGGATTGCGGACTGACATTGTGGGGATAAATTTGCCATCGACTTCAATCCCGTTTTCTTTAGCTTCGACAGTGCCTTGATACCGTCCATGGGTTGAGTCGTACTTAAGCAGGTAGGCCAAGTTCTTAGGCGGCACCAAATCATTGATGCCCACAAACTCGATGTTGGGGTTTTTCATCGCTGCTCGGAAGACTAAGCGTCCGATGCGGCCAAAACCGTTGATGCCGACTTTGAGAGTTGTCATAAATTCAGAGTTTCCTTTGGGTGAGTGGGCAAAGGTCGAGTCGATCAGACTGACGGACTAACCCCCTTAGATCTGCCAATGCGGAAAACTTGGCATTTGATCGCCTCCAGCTTGAGGCCTTCATGAACTTCGCTAACTGGGCTCAAGCTCCGAAGAGAGCAACGCTCTACAGGTCCGAGTCTCTGCTCCTTAAGTTGGGAGAGAAATTTAGGCGGTAAATGTATGGCGATTTCTCTAGCGGTAGGTGAGCCGATGATGAAGTCAATCAATCATTACCCAAACATGGGGGTTAAGGGGGGCATCATCGAATGCAACTACGTCAGACTTTTGCAGCTGAGGTTGAGTAGCTCTAATCGGACTCCATGCCCTTATAAAATCACGCCTATTTCAGACAGCCTGATCCCTTTGGTTTCCCTCAAGGTTATGACGTATTTTTGTAAAAAAACGTAAACTCAACCTTCAAAAGAAAAGCTGGCATGCTCCTGATTTAAGTTGGAGTTGTAGTAAGGATCCCCCCCCAGCCCGTCTAGATAGAGTTGCCAGCGGTCTTTGAAAGTTGCCAGCTCTTCAGGCATGACAGCGGCATCGCGAGATGCTGACCCATGGTGAATCAATTGGGCAAACGGTGTACAAACGTTGCGATACCCTGCCTGGTGCAGCTTTAGGCAAAAATCGACGTCGTTGTAGCTGAGAGGAAAAATGTCATCAAGACCGTTGACTTCATCAAAGGCCGATCTCCGCAACATTAAGCAAGCCCCGGTCACACAGAGATAGTTGCGATTAATCATCGTCGCGCGATAGTAGCCAGGGTGATCGCTCTGGAGTTGATAAAAGGCGTGACCTGGGCAGCCATCGATGATAATGACTCCAGCATGCTGAACCAGATGATTGGGAAAGAGCAGTTTGGCCCCTACGGCTCCGATCGCTGATTGTTGGGCGAGTTCCAACATGGACTCAATCCAATCGGGGGTGATGACTTCGATGTCATCGTTGAGCAACAGCACAATGTCGCCCTGGCTATGAGCTACTCCGGCATTAATGCGGCGCGAAAAATTGAAGGGCTCATCACACCGGACGAGTTCGACGCCAAAGTCTTTAACCTTGGTGAGGGTATCAGGGGGAATATCGTAACCATCGACAACGACGAGCTCGATGTGGGGATAAGTCGACTTTTGAACGATGCTTTCCAGGCAGTTTTCCAGGTGCGATCGCGAACCGTCTGCCATCAGTGTCCCCGCACTCGGGATGATGATGCTGACTAAGGGGTGCTCGATCAGTTGGCGTCGCACGCGATAAAACCCGCTTGCTGACGTGTCTTCGACATAGCCAGGATAGGGGCTCCGCAAGGTCATATCGGTCAAAGCGCGTTTTGCTGCTTCATAGGCCCAGGGCTTGGCCTCGGCCCCAGAAGTAACAGACGTTTCAGTGATGCGCCAGTGATAGAGGATTTTAGGAATGTGGTGAATGCGCTGGGTCTTTTCTGATAGTCGCAGCATTAAATCCCAGTCTTGGGCACCGTCATAGGTGGATCGGAAGCCACCGATTTCCTTGACCAGAGCGGTGCGATAGACCCCCAGATGACAGGTATACATGCACCCATGAAAGTAGTCGGGTGACCAGTCGGGTTTGAAAAACGGGGCGGCATACTGACCGTTCTGGGTAATTTTGTCTTCGTCGCTGTAAAGAATATCGACATCGGGTTGTTGGCGGATGACCTGGGCATTTGCGTAGAGCGCGCCGATCGTCATCTCATCGTCATGATCTAAGAGGGCAATGTAATCGCCCGTTGCTTTTTCTAATGCGGCATTTGTGGCCGCTGAGATGCCGCCATTCTGCGATAAGAAAATCACTTGGATGTGCTCATCAAGCTCAGCGTACTTTGCTAAAACAGCGCGAGTCTCCGCCGAGGGAGAACA
>CAZLYS010000586.1:0-3947 GCA_964563415.1 uncultured Halomicronema sp. | reverse complement strand
AATCTGGGGTTACTCATCCTTTCGCCCGCCTCAAGATACAGTGATTCAGGCTTTGCTACAGCACAAAGATGCCCTGATTATGTTGCCAACTGGGGCCGGCAAGTCGCTCTGCTTTCAACTACCAGCATTATTGCAAACGGGGTTGACGCTAGTAGTTTCTCCACTACTAGCACTCATGGAGAACCAGATAAAGGAGCTGCGCGATCGCCAACTACCAGCAGCGATGCTCCATAGCGAACTCTCCAGACACGAAAAGTCTCGTGTATTCAACGCCCTAAAACGCCGACAACTCCGCCTGCTCTACCTCTCACCAGAAACCTTACTGAGCCCGCCGATTTGGGAACAGTTAACGAGTACTGATTTACTGATCAACGGGCTGGTGTTGGACGAAGCTCACTGTTTAGCTCAATGGGGCGACACCTTTCGTCCGGCCTACCGGCGGTTAGGCGCTGTCCGTCAGGCGTTAGAACACAGTCAACCTGGTCAAGGCAAAATTCCGATCGCGGCATTTACCGCTACTGCCGACTCCCAAGTGCAAAAGATCATTCGCTCAACTTTGCAGTTGCGATCTCCCGAGGTGGTGCGTCTCAGCCCGTATCGAGCCAACCTGACTCTGGCAATGCGCACAATTTATACCCCTCATGGACGTAGGCAGCAACTCCGCAAGTTTGTGCAGCAACATCAGCAAACCGGATTGGTGTATGTACGCACCCGTCGTGACAGTGAAGCCTTGACGGACTGGCTACGGCAGCAGGGCTATAAAGCGACGGCTTATCATGCTGGGTTAGCAGCCAGCGATCGCCGCCAGCGTGAACAAGCCTGGATGAGTAATCACGTTCCCATTGTGGTTGCGACCAATGCTTTTGGGATGGGAGTCAACAAGCCAGATCTGCGTTGGGTGGTGCACTATCATGTCCCGACTTTGCTCACCGAATATGTGCAAGAGATTGGTCGCGCTGGACGGGATGGCCAGCCCGCAGAAGCCTTGTCGCTGGTGAGTGAACGGACGGGATTACTTGATCCGACTGACAAGCAGCGATCTCAATTTTTCCGTCGTCAAACCCAGCAACTGCAAGCAAAAGCCTTGAAACTCAGCCAACAAATTCCGACTACTGGGAGTCTGGTCGACGTCCGTAAACAATTTAAGGAGGGGGCGATCGCTTTGTCCTATCTCCACAGTCAAGGTCGTTTGAAATGGACAGATCCGTTTCACTACCGGCTCTTGCCATCAACTTCTGGTTCCTCATGGGTAAGACCGACGGCTGATAGCGCAATGGGAAAACTTTTGTATGGTCGTGGCTGCCGTTGGCACACTATCATTCAGCAGTTTGGGTTTCGCCATGCCGGTCAAGCAGCTTGGCGTTGCGGACACTGTGACAATTGTCAGCGATAAATTTATGTGCGATCTAGCGGCACAAACTCAGCAAAGGTCGCGATAATTTTCCTGTGATTGGGAATGCGATGTGTCGTGACCGACTCTGAACATCAAACGCTCAAAGTTACCCGGTTTATACGCTCTCGCCGACAGTTAAAAGCCTGGTTAGCGCTTGCTGGAGCAGTGGCGATCGCAGGTGGGGCTGGGGGCTGGCTTGGCTGGCTCAAACTGCAACAAAGCTTGCCTGATATGGTGAGTGATGAGTTGAGTGGGGCCTTGGGGCGGCCTATCAAGCTAGGCAAGCTAGAACGATTTAGCTTGACCGGTCTCCGCTTTGGCGAAACTATCTTGCCGCCTACAGCAGAAAATTTTACGTGGGCCCGCGTACAAAAAACAGATATTAAGCTCAATCCTTTTGATTTGTTGCTGAGGCGAACGTTTCGTCCTCATCTATTGTTCATTCGTCCCGAAGTTGCCATCAAACAACGCTTTGACCGCACCTGGGTGTTAGACACCCTCGACTCAGTGGATGAGGAAGGCAAAATCATCACTGAAATCGGCAGTATCCGCGTGCGCAGTGCGACGATCGCACTTGGACCCGTTACCCGTGGGCAGATTGTCCAAGCCCCGGAGGGATTTTCTAGCGCTCAGCTCATTGTGTTCGAGAACGTTAATCACCATCTCCGCTTTTTTGGGAAGCAAAATGAGCAGGTTGCGCTCACTTTAGGCGGTCGCCTCAAAAATGGCACCTTTCAAATTAGCGGTGAGGGGAATCTTGAGACCCGCGAAGCAAATCTCTCCATTCGGGGCGCAAAGCTGAATATTGATACGCTCAATCCTTTTCTCGGTGGCCACCTCTTTATGGGTAAAGGGTATGGCTATGCCAACCTGGAGATGGCAGTGCGTCCCAGTCAATCGCCCCCGGTTGCAATGACAGGTACCGCGCGCTTACAAAATGGGGAAGCCCTAATTACAGGTTTGCCGAGCCATTTTGAAAATATTTATGGGCAACTGCAGTTTAATGAGCAGCAAGTCACGTTTGATGACACCGATTTAAAGTTTGGACCGATCGCTGTACAGATTAAGGGTGACGTTTCTCTGCAAAAGGGCTTTCGGGTCAACATAGATGTTCCCGACATGAGCTTAGATCAACTGGAAGCAGCCTTTGCCTACTCAGCACCGGTTGATGCCACAGGGAGCTTAGAACTGACCACGCAAGTCACTGGGCCGTTGCGATCGCCTCGATTTTCCGGCCAGCTTGCCCACCTTACCCCCATCACGATTGATCGCCTAGGACTAGAGCAAGTAACTGCGAACTTCTCTGGTAGCGCCAATGCCCTCTCGTTAGACGCCTTAAGCATCATCCCAACAACTGGCGGCAGCATTACCGCTCAAGGCAAAGTCGATTTTGCTGAAAATTTATTAGAGGCGCAGCAGTTACCACCCACAATCCTTAACGTGAGGAGCAATATTGATCTGCCTTTGACACCGCTCGCTGCGCTGTACGGTGTCAACCTGCCCTTGTCTCTAGGACGTTTGACAGCTGCCGCAGAAGCCACCGGGCCACTTTCAGATCCAGTCGGGTGGATTAATTGGCAACTGACAGATGGAATCGCCAGTGGATTAGGGCAGATAGACTACGCTGACAGTCGGGCGATCTTGGCAAACACTCGATTGGCGATCGCGGATTCTGGGAGAGTCACCGCCACCGGACAAGCTGATCTTGCGAGTCGTTTTCTCGACGTCGAGGTTGATGCTCGCATTTCTCTAGACGAAATTGCCCAACAGGCCGCGATCGCCCTACCCACGGATCTGACCCTGGGTACGTTGACAACCCTTGCTAATGCTACGGGTCCAATTTTGAACCCAAGGGCTGAGGCGATTTGGCGACTGCGTGATGGAAATGTGCCCGGGCAAGGGCGTTTAATTTATGCTGACGAAATAGCGACCCTCCGCGATACGGCTTTTGATTTTGGAGGTGGTCAACTTATCACCACAGGAACAGCTAATCTAGCTGCTGATCGCTGGATTCTGGAGACATCAGGACGAGGTTTGCAACTCGGTGCTGTCTCCCCGCAGGTGTTAGGTGCGATCGATTTAGCGTTCTCAGCATCTGGCACGCTAGCGAATTTCAGTCCAGCGGGTATGCAAGCTGAGGGGCGCTTAGATTCTTTGGATGGTTTGCAGGTCTCGTTGATCGGCGATCGCCCCCTCGACAGCGGCCCGCTAGCCGCAGCCTTTAATTGGGATGGCAGTATTCTGAGGATTCCTACAGTCGAGGGATTAGGACTATCTGCTAGTGGACAACTGGTGACCCACACCGATCCTCAAAGCGGCTGGCCGGTTCCCAGCAATTACGATTTCACCGCCCAGCTCGCCGATTTCGACTTAGCCCAACTCAATCCGCTGCTACCAACTACTGACTATGGTGTGCCGTTACAAGGACGACTTAATTTTGCTGGCACGCTACGAGGGCCGTCAGATGATCCCCAATTGCAAGGCGATATCCTTCTCCGGGAAGCGGCGATTGGTAATTTTGCTCTCCTTTCAGAAGTTACAGATTTACCATTCA
>CAZLYS010000585.1:0-3952 GCA_964563415.1 uncultured Halomicronema sp. | reverse complement strand
ATGTTGCCTACTTCCTTGCTGGGCTTAGGCTGCATCGTCGGTCTTTTAGGCAGTCTAGTGGCTGTACGGAAATATGCGTTGAGATAACTTTTGAATGGGCTGGCCATCTGCCATCCGGTGTTTGATCAGCTGATCTCCGCCTTACACCTGATGCCTTTAACGTGTGTTAAGCCTGCTTGTCGTTTTCCTCTTCGATATAAGCCGTCTCTTCAACATCTGTCGTGTTCAACTCATCTTTGACGATGCGTAGAGTCTTGCCCAACGCTTGGCCAAGTTCAGGGATCTTTTTAGGACCAAAGATGAGCAGCCCCACACCGAGAACCAAGATAACTTCTGTCCAGCCAATATTAAACATGACATGCCACTCCGTTGGGTATCTTCACTGTAGAAATTGTAGGGTAGTCCGGTGAGCGGCGAGTGTAGCAAAACAGGTAATGACAGTACGGGTGGAGGTGGGATGACAAGCTTGAAAGTCTAATCACCGTCAATTTCAGTCGAGATTTCTCAAGACCTCGTCCCATCAAGACCAAGCTTCCACACCTCATCACCACCCGCTAGGTTTACACTTTTGCGGCTACTGGCCCGAATGTGATGTTCGCCTGTCGCAGTCGGTTCATCGCTTCGCCGAGGCGATCGCAGTCAGCAATCAAGCTCACGCGGAAGTAGCCTTCGCCCCCGCGCCCAAAGGCGTTACCTGGGGTAAACACAACCCCCGTTTGTTCCATCACGGAGAGGGCGAAGTCAGTGGAGGAAATGCCTGGTGGGCAAGCCACCCAAAGGTACATGGTGGCCCGGGTTTTGGCGACCTCCCACCCTAGTGACGCGAATTCTTGCATCAGAAAATCGCGACGGGTGCGATAGCGAGTTTGAACCGCATCTAAATACTTGTCAGGAAGCTGTAGCGCAGTTTCAGCCGCCTTTTGCAGCGCCGAGAAGATGCCGTAGTCGAGATTGGTCTTGAGTGTGCGGAGCCCCTGAATAATGTGGCGGTTGCCGACGACAAAGCCCACGCGCCACCCGGCCATGTTGTAGGTCTTGGAGAGAGTGTGAAACTCAACGCCAATATCCTTCGCACCCGGAATTTCCAGCAGGCTGGTCGGTTGATAGTTGTCGAAGGCCAGCTCGGCATAGCAGAGGTCATGCACTAGCATGATTTCGTAATGTCGTGCAAAGGCGACAATCTCTTCAAAAAACTCACGCGGGGCTGTGGCGGCTGTGGGGTTGTTGGGATAGTTGAAAAAGAGGACCTTGGCAGCTCGCGCTACTGACTCCGGAATCGCCGAGATATCAATGAGCCAGTCATTGTCTGCTGTCAAGGGCAGATCGTAAATGTTACCGTCGGCGATCGCTGGGCCACGAAAATGAGCCGGATACGCAGGAGTGGGCACCAGTACCGTATCACCGGGGTTGATATAGGCCATTGCCAGGTGCGCTAACCCTTCTTTGGAGCCCAGCAGTGGTAACGCTTCTCCATTCGAGTCGAGACTCACGCCATAGCGTCGGTGATACCAGCGAGTAATGGCTTCTCGAAAGCTACCGGTTCCCTCGAAAGGAGGATAGCCGTGATTAGCGCTGTCTTGAATTGCCGCATGGGCCGCGTCGATCACAGGCTGGGGGGTGGGGCCATCGGGATTACCCATGCCCAAGTCAATCAGGTCAAGTCCCCGTTCCCTGGCGCTAGCCTTCAGTTCATCTAACCGGGCAAACACATAGGGAGGCAGACGTCGAACCCGCTCTGCTGGTTGCAGCCAATCCAGATTCATGCCCGCGATCCTCTCGTAAACGTCGAAGCGCTCATGCGCCCACTGTGCAAAAGTCTCAGATCATCTAGCTTAAACTACGATCGCGATCGCGCCTTCGATTTTCCCGACTTCTGTAGTTGGGGCGCGGCCTCTATCGTTTTTTTGAGTTTCATCTCCAGAGCGGTTGTCGTCACCAAAGCCCCCATCAAGGCTTCGGGGGTCACGCTAAACGGCAAATGATGAATGTCAGATTGTGGCCGACAGGTAATTTCTGCAGCCCGAACCAAATCGCTAACCCGGACATTACCCATACCCATATCCGCCAAGGTTTTGGGCAGACCCGTGGCGTCATAGAACTGCATGAGCTGCTGTCGCGAGGTGTAAGCCAGAGAAGACTGCTGGGCAATTTCTTCTAGCCGCAGTTGCACCAGAATGCCATAGGCGACCTTTTCGCCATGTAAAATACCATGACTTTCGGGTAAGTGAGTCAGGCCATTGTGCACTGCATGGGCGGCTACTGTGCGGCATTGAGCTCCCCCGAGCCCCCCCATGACGCCAGCTAACAACACACAGGCATCCACCACTTCACGCCAGGCCACGCTGCCCGGTTCGGCTAAGGCTGCAGGGGTCTTTTGCAGCAATAAGTCTCGCAGCACTCGGGCCTGCTGTACCGCCGCGATGATCAGGGTCTGCTCAGAGTCACCGCTACTCACTGAACCTTCATACCACTTGGCTAAGGCGTCCCCAATACCTGCCACCAGCGTGCGCTGGGGGGCAGTCGCCACGAGGTCATAATCCAAAATCAGCAGATCTGGGCAACGCGCCAGCGCCACGTCATATAGGAAGGCTCCCTGCTCGGAGTACACATTGGACAGCGCGGTCCAAGCGGCACAGGTGGCTGCCGAGGTCGGAATAGTCACGACCGGCAGATGCGCTTGATGGGCTACGAGCTTAGCGGTATCCAAAGCCTTACCCCCACCGACCCCAATCACCAGGTCAGCTTGATGATCGGCGATCGCCGTTCCCAGCCGCGCCAAGGTTGCTTCGCTACAGTCAGCGCCATAAGCAGCGGTCGACACTGCCAAATCTTGTAGTGCGGGTTTTAAGAAAGGGGCTGATTGAGCCAGAGATCGATCGCCCCCAATCACCAGTGGGCGTTGTCCTAAGGCGGCGATCGGGCCTCTCATAGTGGCCAAAATTCCCGCTCCACGGCTTACTTGGGCCGGAGCGATCATCAACGGCGGAAAAGTGGTTGAGTTCATAGCATTCAATCTGCAGTTAGCGTTTCGTCAAATACGTCAAATACTTTGCTAGCGATTGTTATCAGCCAGAGGTTGATGATGCCTGCGCTAAGGTATCAAAAGCATTCTCGAAAATCTCAATGGCTAAGTCGGTTTCTGCACCCGGTTTTCGAATGGGCTGGACTTGCCCCAAATAGACCAAATTTGATACTCCGCCGGGAGCATGGACAATTGCTCGGGCCCGAATCGTCGGCGCCACCCCCATGCCCCCCAAGCGGCTCGGTTTCAGCAAATTACTCGCAGCTTGTTGCAGGGTGGCTTCTAGCTCGTTGGGCGTGACAGTATCCGAGACTTTAACCACAATCTGCGCTGCCCCAGAGTCATACACTGTTTTATAGGGGATTGAGCCCGGCACAACGGTCGGCGTAAAAGGCTCGAAGCTCAGGCCCAACATCCCCCCTGTTATAAAGCTGGTAATACCGACCAACCGAAAGCGAAATCCCCAACCTAATGCAAAGGCGAGTAGGGTGATGCCTGCCATCACCAATGTGGCGATGCCAAAGTACTTCGTGGCTTCTAAAAACTCGGCAGGGGTGGGCATGGTTCGTTAAGGGAATTTACAAATGTGTCAGAACGGTACAGTTAGTCATTGTTGGTTAATGATTGCTGCACAAATTGAAATAGCCAGCTCAAATTGAGTCAGGACTCTGATCCTATCAGTTTCGTTTGAGCTTTCTGGGCAAGCTCCTAAGACTTTTAAGGTGAGGGCTCCAAAGTTGTGGGTATCCTGCTAGATGTCTCGTAAATCTACCGGGTAGCGTTGGCCATCGAGAGTATCATGTGCCAAGTCGGTGCCATCGGCTACTATCCGTGATTGACTGTAAACCTGGAAGGAGAAATTCATGCTGACAGTTCGCCGCCGTCTTGGAGTGGTTTCAGCCAGTGCCGCGATCGCTTTGCTGGCGGTTG
>CAZLYS010000584.1:0-3956 GCA_964563415.1 uncultured Halomicronema sp. | reverse complement strand
AAGTGCGCTGGGTGGGCATGCCCTCATCATCCATATCGATGGTCCCAAAGGCGTCATCTGACAGACCTTCGTCCCAGGCAGTGAGATTCTCATGGGCAATCTTTTCGCCTTTCTTGTCGATGAAGGGCGTGGTACCGCGCTCGATTTGGGTCGTTTCCAGCAGGTGGCCGCAGGCCTCGTGGAAAATCACGCCGCCGAAATGGTTCGCCATGATAATGGGGTAATTCCCCGATTCCACGTAATCGGCGTACAGCATTTTGCCCGCCGATTCCGTGATGTCGTGGGCCATCTGTTCATAATTCCAGGTGCGCAAGAAGGTTGGATCGCTGGTGTCGCCTGCTCTCTGACCAATGGAAGAACGGTGCTCACCATCGGCACAAAGCAGGTTGCAGCCCACAGATTGGGTCAAGCGAATATCGCGGGCAAACGTACCGTCGCTTGCCGCGACCATCACCTCTTGCCAATCGCGAAAATAGCCCGATCGCCGAGCTTGGATGTGGCTCCCCTGTTGTGCCAGCGAGGCATTAGCTGCCAGTAGGACATCGCCCATTTCTTGCATGGAACTGCAAGCGCCTAGCCAAGCATCTTTATCCTTGGCAATGGCATAGTCGCGCAGCAGTTCCAAATTGGTTTCAGGAATCGACGCGGCAGGCCCCGGCAGTAACAGCCCCATGATGGACAGAGCTTTTTCCATTGCCGCCCGGAGCCCCTGGAAGGTCAGGTCATTGGTGCTCACGTAGCAATCACCCTTGCCTTTGAAAACGCGCACCCCCGCCCCGGTCACCAACCGAGGAGAAATACCCGTGATAGCGTCATCTTCGGCCATGCAGCTAATGTATTGATTGCGCTCTAGGAAAAACTCAATGAAGTCCGCCCCGGCAGCTCGCCCCAACCCCAACAGCATGGATAGCGGATCACGCCAAGATGCATCGAAGCGATCGCGGGTGGCATCAAAGGTCAAATTAGGAATTTCTTGGGTACGGAGAAATTTTGCGGGAATCGTGGCGACGGTCATAGATGCCGTGTCCTTACCTATGGGGTGTGCATTCACAATCGTCATTTAGTCTAGCAAAGGCATCCAGCAAAGTTGGAATTCATCCCCAGCTTGGCCGCTGTGCCCGACCGAATTTAGGAGTATGCCATTTGACTGCTAAGACGAGGCGCTTAGTCTAAAATCCGGGCGCATCGGCATCGGTAATGACAACAGTAGCCAGGCAATGGGAGTGACGTGCTAGCAGCAATCTGGGCCAGTGAGCCTTCTACCGTTGGGGCAGTGCTGATGAGCCTGCTGACCGATGCGACTGACCTCGCTATTGAGCGCAATCTTAAGCAGTTTATGCCCGTGTTGCTGGTGGCTCTCAGCGTCGCCAGCCTACCGCGAATTTTCCCGTTTTTGCGGCAGGTGCCCTATACCTTGCTATTGGTCATTGTGGGCTTGGGACTGGCCTTGGTAGAAGTGCGGCTCATTGACCTGTCGCCGGGTCTGATTTTGCTGATTTTTTTGCCACCGATCCTGTTTGAAGCGGCGTGGAAAATGCCGTGGCCTGATCTCAGACGAGAGCTATTGCCCAGCAGCTTGTTTGCCATTGGGAGTGTCCCGATCACGATTGTCGGCGTCGGTTGGGCCTTGCATGAGTGGATGCATGTCAGTTGGACGACCGCTTTACTGACGGGAGCTTGCCTTGCAGCTACCGACTCCGCATCTGTGTTGGGCGTGTTTCGTGAGGTGGGGGCAGGCAAACGCTTGACCACGCTACTGGAGGGCGAAAGCCTTTTTAACGATGGGGCCGCTGTTGTAGCGTTTAGCGTCCTGTTAGAGCAGGCGATCGATCCACAACCCATCGATCTTTCCACCACGCTATTGCAGTTTGTGGTTGTGAGCGCGATTGGTTTAGGCGTGGGCGGGGTCATTGGTACCGTAGTGGCGCTGTTGACCCAGCGGTATGACTTGGCCTGGGTCGAGCAGACGTTAAGCCTTGTAACGGCCTATGGCGGATACATTTTGGCTGAAGACCTGGGCGGTTCCGGAGTGATTGGTGTCGTCACAGCGGGATTGATTATTGGCAATTTGAGTCTGGTGCCCGGTGAGCAGCCCCACAAACGCAGCACCATGATTGAGTTTTGGGAGTTCATTATTTTTTTGGTGAACTCCATCGTGTTTTTGCTGCTGGGGGATCAAATTTTGTTCCCTTATTTCTTGGAACACATTGACACTAGCCTCGTGGCGATCGCAGCCGTTCTCCTTTCTCGTGGGGTGGCGATCTACGGGTTCAGTGCCCTCAGCGGTTGGATTACGCGCAACCCCATTCCCTGGACGGAGCGGACCGTGCTCTGGTGGGTGGGACTGCGGGGCTCGGTGGCGATCGCTTTGGCCCTTAGCATTCCTGACCTGGTGCCCGATCGCCAGCAGATCATTTCCAACTCATTCGGGGTCGTGTTATTTACCCTGCTCATTCAAGGACTCACAACCAAGTTTTTGCTCGATAAGCTGCATTTGTTGACCGACGAAAAACTCTATCAGCAATATTTAAGTCTGGTGGCCCAACGCGATGCCCTGCAAAAGATTTTGAGCTATCTGCTCGATGGCGATCGCAAACCCACCATTGAGGCTGACAAATTTCAGCACGAACTCGACTTTGTCAAAACGACCCTAGCGGAAACGCAACAAAAACTCGCCACGATGCGAGAGGCTCATCCAACGTTAGAGCCTCTAATTTTGCAACAGCATCAGGCGCAGCTCGTGGCGATTGAGTCAGGCACCTATGTGAGCTTCGTACAGGGTAGACTTTTGAAGGAAATTCCACCCTCTGTTATCGAGCAAGCCTTTAGCCGCCGAGACTAAGTTCCCCGGTAAATGCAGCGTCGATGGACAGCGTTCTGACGGAGCTCTAAAAGTTCTAATTCTCTTCTACACGGCTACTAATAAGCCTTGGTGTTGCTGAATCGCAGGATGAATCAGGGATTTAAGATCGCGGGCAAGATGCCCGCTCTCCGTTATCGTTGGTGCAACCGTTTCTTGGGTAGCGACTCAATTCATCCCAAACATCAGCAACGCCTACGCCCTCGCCCACAGCTTCTGTTGTGCTTACCATAGCGTCTTCTCTCCTGATTCCCCCTCGCTCCTAAAGCCCTGAATGCCTACACGAATCCGCTCGTTCTCAACCACCCAATCGCCCCTAATTGTTGAAAATCTCAACTTCTGAGAATAATCAGGGCTCCCTCAGGGAATTCTTACCTTACGCACGACTGCCTCCCCGGAACGTCCGTAGGGCAGTCAGTAATATTGAGAGGAGTTCCTCGTCATCTTAGTCACGCTATGGCCAGCATTTTGCAATCTTCTGTCGGCCTGCTGCGATCGCGCCTCTCCCGCCGGATTGTGAGTTGGGTCTTTCTCAGCATTGTCACCATTGAAGTCGTTATCTTTATTCCTGCTTTTGTGCGCCGCTACCGCGAAGAGTTGAAAGATCTACATGATGTTTCGAGCGAAGTGCTCTTTACGGCCAAAGCCACGGCGATGATGAATGCGAATCTAGGCAGCGTGTTGCAGCTGATTCAGCAAAATCTTAAGCCAGGGTCAGTCATCCTCGGGGCTAACTTATGCACGGCGGATGGCACCCTAGTCGATACCTTTGGTGAAGCCCCCACGATTGATTGCACCACAGTCTCCATCGGCCAAGAGGTGCGGACGCGGCGTGAATTCCTCGAGCGTGACGACGCGCACCGGGAAGCGCATGTGCGCACGATCTTCTACTACGCCATCTACTACCCGGCCGTCGAGCTGATCACCGCCGTCGGTTTGGCGGTGGTGCTCGGGTTCGGCGGCGCGCAAATCCTCGGCGGTACTCTGACGCTCGGCGCGCTCGTCGCCTTCTTGCAATACGTACAGCGCTTTTATCAGCCGTTGGCGGATCTGTCGGAGAAGTACAACATCCTGCAGGCGGCCATGGCCTCCTCCG
>CAZLYS010000583.1:0-3958 GCA_964563415.1 uncultured Halomicronema sp. | reverse complement strand
CACTGGTAGTTACTGACCCAGCAGAGATGGCGATCGCCCCGTTTATTGTGGAGGAATGGCTCCAGGTAAAACGCAGTAGCGAGTCACCAGCGCCAATGAGAGCGCCCCTGGGAGAATAACCCCAGCATCATCCCCATCAACTGCAGATAGCTAATACCCACTAAGAAAGCCGGAATCGGCAACCAGCTTTTGAGCCATAGTATTAATGCCAGACACCCCACTAAAGCCCAGAGCGTCGCCGCATCGAGCCGCACACCCCGCAAAAAGATCCGCTCTAGCAAAATCACCGCCAGCGCTCCGACCCCGCCTGCTGCAAGCAATTGCACTAGCAGTCCCACAACGCCACCTTCCAAAATTTGTCGGGCCACACCACCGCCTGCCGTCCCCCTTCTGAGCGAAGCTGATAAGAGAAAAATCAAGGCGATATCCAGCACCGTCGCCAGCAAGACCGTGAGTAAGGCATTCTGAAGTAGGGGAATCCAAGGCAGTGACTTCACGCGCCAAAGGGGATCTCTCATGGCCAAACTGCTCACCCTCACAAGTTGATGCCCTCATCCTATCTCACTGATTTACCTGACCTGGCTAGGATTGAGCTTCCTTTATCAGCATTTTTGGTCCGTGAGTGGTCTTCCATTGGAAACTTCCATTAGAACTGGCAGAGTGGCCAAACCTCTTAAGGAGGGTCACTCAAATCATGGCCACTATACGTCCAACAATCGCAAAAAATAGCAACTATCTAAAGTTACGCTGGACTCACGCAGGAAAACGCTACTCGTTGGCAGATGACTTCAAGGATGGCGTTAGAGGGCGAAAACGAGCTGAAGCCGTAGCAGTCCAGATCGAGAACGACATTCTGGCTAATAACTTTGATGAGACGCTAGAACGCTATCGAGTCACGAAAAGGGTAAGCAAAGACGAACGACCCAGCTACATCCAGGATGTTTGGACTGCATATCTAGAGCAGCGCCAAAAGGTAGTCAAAGCTAGCACTTACCATAAGCAGTTCAAGCCCATCGACAAATACTTTCAGAAGATAGCCAGAGTCAAGATCGTAAACGCTGATAAGTTCATCAGTTTGATTCAGACATCAAAGCCACCATCCACAGCTAAGCGTTACTTCGGTCAGCTATCAGCAGCCTTCAAATGGGGCATGAGCATGGGATTGTGCGATGAGAATCCCTTTGAAGGGACTGCTGCAGCCATCAAGGTCAATAGGAAGGGCAAGGGCAAGAAGGATATCGATCCATTCACCATTGAGGAGAGGAATCGGATCACACGCTACTTTTACGACGAGCAACCCCAGTATGCTCCCTTCATTGAATTCCTATTCCTAACTGGTTGCCGTCCTTCTGAAGCAATAGCCCTTGAATGGGATAAGGTCTTTGATCACTGCATCGTCTTCGATCAGGTAGCAGTTCAGGGAGTACCAGGAATGCTTATCCAGGAAGGGACTAAAACAGAACCTTTCAGGAGATTTCCCGTTAACGAGCAATTGAAGGAGTTACTTCTCTGGGTGGATTCTAAAAGCTCAGATCCTACGGGCTTGGTTTTCAAATCCTCCCGAGAAAAGCTGATAGACCTGACTAACTTCACCAAGCGCTACTGGAGGAAAGCTCTAGTCGATTTAGGCATCAAACATCGAAAGCTCTATCAGACTAGGCATACATTCATCACTTTGTGCCTTGATAAGGGAATAGATGCAAAGAATGTCGCTAAATGGGTAGGAAACTCCCCTGAAATGATCTATCGGCATTATGCAGGGAGGAATCCCAACATCAATGTCCCTGAGTTGTAGAGTTCCATTGGAACTTTCCATTGGAATTGGGGAAGTCTCTGAAAAGACTCCAAATTACACCCAAGGGGAAGGGGATCACTACTCTTCCCCTTTTTAGTGCCTGCAGTTCTCAGTTAGCGTTGGATGTCTGTATCAGATTCATTGGACAAGCGTCTCAAGTTCATCAGCCTCGATTCAAGCTCCTTATCCACGGTGAATTCGCTTCAATGAGTCAATTTCCATTGGAATGTTCCATTAGAACGAGATATATCCCTGGAGAAACAGAGAAAGTGCTACATCCTCGTTTATTTATGAAGCTCAGAAAAAGATCTGCCATGCAGGCTTTTCATGGCATCTGGGACTAAGTATATGTACGGTGTAGAGTGTCATCTTTACAAGAGCATCTATTAGACACACGTATACGTACTGTAGTTCTTTGGAAAAGACTATGTTTAAGCAGACAGTGATGGGGTTGGCTAGGGCAGTTACTTTAGGAATCAGGTTCGCTGGAAGTGCTGAGGCAGTTCAGATCACCCTAAGCGGTATCGATTACGAAATATCGACCGTAACGGGAACTTACAACGATCTACTTCCCGACTTATCTAACAGTCCGTGGTTTGCATCTGAAAGCCTTTCTTCAATTGCATCAGGACATGCGGCTTTAGGGTTTAACGTCCTCTTTGCGTTCAGTGAGAATTCATCATCCGGGACTGGGAGTGCTTTTTCCGATGGTTCCTCAACCCTCAGTGTTCTTAATCGAGAAATACTTGACCCTGATTACTTTACAAGAGTGAACACTTTTGCTTTTGCTCAGCGTGTTTCTCATGTTGAACCAGAACGTATTCCCGAACCCGCTTCCATTTTTGGTCTGTTAACCATCGGTGTTGTAGCTGCCAGAGGAGCACTGAAAAAGAAAGTAGCTGCTTAAGTGTCTTAAAAGTTGAGATGAACAACAGCCCCTTACCCATAAAGTGAGGGGTTTTATTGTGTTGAGTTACGTTCTAATGGAACTTTCTATTAGAACTGGGGGAGTCTCTGAAAACCTGCAGTTACTACTGAGTGATCGTGGCTCGATTCAGGCCGCTACATCAGAATCTATTTCAATGTAGAGATCGTTGTGATCAGGATGCCTAATAACGACTGCTTTTACCCCGACTGCTAAGTCCTTTAGCTTTCGTATGTCTCTACAAACTGCAAGCCAAGTTCCCTCAGACAAACAGTTGATAAAAAGCAACTCATTACCAATGCTAAGGGACATGCTGCAATGCCCCCAGAAAGGGAAACGAGACGCGAGCACTTGATGCAAAGACTTAATATCAGCCATTTGACGCAGTAAATACCAAAACACGCAAATGAGTCGCCGCTCTTACTAAGCAGCAACCACAAAAGGAGAAACTGAGAATTTTTATATGCTGGCCAGCGGTTTTTATAGGTACAGAAGCATTAGGTCAGTGAATTCAGCCATGCTTGCCAACCAAACCCTGTTAACCACCCCTGACACTTGAAACTTAGCACTCATTTAATAATGTTTTGCGGATTGAAACCTTGCTTCAGGTTTCTTTATCGATCTTAAAAGACCTATTCTTCCATACTGAGTAAATCCCAATGGAATTTTCCAATGGAACTAGGGGAGTTTCTGAGTCCATCGTCATAATGCATCGACAGATTGAAATCATCAGGACACCGAACGTCTACCCAAACACGATAAACATCAGCAGCAGGAGATAAAACTGTGGGATAACGCTGACTGAGAGAATGGGCAATGTGATAAGCCTCATCCCGCATGTCTGTTGGAAGAACTTTAGCCAGTTTCATGATCACGTTGTCATGCATGATGGCTTCATGAGCTTGGTGATTACTGTAGTACTTAAATATTTTTATTTGAGAAGCTGAAGCCAGTTTGGGAACGGGCATGTCTACCACCTAACAGAAGCAACCGATAAAACCGATACAAAACGCTAACAGGGAAATTAACTAGAGCTTTCTAGCGGATAATACCCTGTTCATTATTTCAACTAACACTTCAACTTAAATTGATTTTCCTAGTCCAAAGTGGAGGTGCTTCCAAAGTGCCTTCAAAGTACTTGGCATAGCAGGAAACTAGAGTCTGTTTAGCAACTCCCCTATTCGGTATCTCGTGAAATGACGTGCTATTCACAGGTACTTGGTATTGAGGAAGTACAA
>CAZLYS010000582.1:0-3959 GCA_964563415.1 uncultured Halomicronema sp. | reverse complement strand
GGGCAATGACTTTTTCAGACTGTGGAAAAAACGTGAAAACCTCTTTGGATAAAGGTTTAATCAAGTTATAAGTCGTATCAGTCAACTACCCTCAGTAGCTTAATAGCCATAAATCTTGACAGTGTCAGAGACTCAGGTCATGAAGACCCTAAACCCAAAAGCCAGGGATTACGATGACGTCCTCCCTGGCTTCCAACAGTTTAATTAAGGGATTTCAAACTCAGCTCTCGGGTGTTTCTCCCCGTGCCGCTGCCGCCTCGTCTGGGTGAATGTTGAGCCGCGTTAGGTTGATCCGGCCACGATTATCAACCTCGCGAATCTTAACGATGACCTCATCGCCCACAGACACCTCATCCTCAACTTTGTTGACGCGATAATCTGCCAACTGCGAGATGTGAATCATGCCATCTTGACCCGGCAAAAATTCTACGAAGGCACCGATAGGAATAATCCGCACGACTTTGCCCAGGAAGACATCACCAACAGAAGGCTTAAACACAATCGCTTCAATCATGGCCTTGGCTTCTTCAGCTTTCTTGCCATCCAGCGAAGATACTGTCACCGTGCCGTCATCTTCAATATCAACTTTGGCACCCGTTTGTTCCGTAATACCCTTGATCTTCTTACCGCCAGGACCAATGACCATGCCAATCATGTCAGGATCAATCTTCAGGCTGAGCAGTCGCGGGGCAAAGGGTGACAGTACTTCACGAGGCTTGTCAATGGCTTGCATCATCGATTCCAGAATGTGCAGCCGCGCGCCTTTTGCCTGATGAATGGCCTTGGCAATGACCTCCACAGGTAAACCGGTAATCTTCATGTCCATTTGCAGGGCAGTGATGCCCGCATCCGTACCTGCCACTTTGAAGTCCATGTCACCCAAGAAATCTTCTATCCCTTGAATGTCAGTGAGAATGCGGACTTCGTCGCCTTCTTTAATCAGTCCCATGGCGGCACCGCTGACGGGCTTCGAGATCGGGACCCCTGCATCCATCAGGCTGAGGGTCGAGCCACAGACCGACCCCATAGAGGTCGAGCCATCAGAAGATAGCACCTCAGACACCACCCGAATCACATAGGGGAAGTCTTCTTTAGGGGGCAATACCGGCACCAAAGCCCGCTCTGCCAATGCCCCGTGGCCAACTTCGCGGCGACCTGGCGATCGCATCGGGCGCGTCTCACCGACCGAATAGGGCGGGAAATTATAGTGATGCAAATATCGCTTTTCTTCTTCAGGATGCAAGTCATCCATCATTTGGGCATCGCCAGAGGTGCCAAGCGTGACAACGGAGAGCACCTGCGTCAAGCCTCGCTGAAACAGTCCCGTACCATGCACTCGTGATGGCAAGAGATTGACCCGAGAACTGAGCTGGCGTACTTCATCTAGCTTGCGGCCATCAATTCTGACCCCTTCTTCGACAATCTGCTTACGCATCAGCTTCTTAGTGATGCCCTTGTAGGTATTGCCCAAAGCTTTAGGACTATCGGTAACCGCCTGCCGCACCGGATCATCTTCGGATTTCTCCGCAATCTCGGTGGCAATTTCGGTTTTAATCGCGTCTAACTTGTCATCCCGCTCGGGCTTCGGCAAGTCAAACTGAGTCAAGACGGCCTTTACTGGCTGAGTCGCCCGCTCTTCCAAAAACTTTTCAAGCGTGGGATCTGTTTCAGGTGGGGTCGCGATGACACGCTCAATCCCTAACTCAGCAATCAGTTCATTCTGCGCTTTGATCAGATCTTGCACGACCTCGTACCCAAAGTCGATCGCTTCAATAACATCTTGCTCTGGCAACTGATTGGCACCAGCCTCCACCATAATGACCCCATCGGGGGAGCCCGCCACGATGAGATCTAGATCGCCCTTTTCAATTTCGCTGTAGGTGGGATTAATTACGAAATCATCCCCTAGCAAACCGACCCGCACGGTTGCCATCGGACCATTAAACGGAATTTTGGCCAGCAGTGTTGCGACAGAGGCACCCGTCGCTGCCAACACATCCGGCGGTACCTGCTCGTCCATCGATAGGGTACTCGCCACAATCTGAATATCGTCTCGCAGCCAACCTGGAAACAGCGGTCGCATGGGGCGGTCGATGAGGCGACTAGTCAACGTTGCCCGCTCAGGGGGACGCCCCTCTCGGCGCAAAAACCCACCGGGAATCCGGCCCGCAGCATACAGTCTTTCTTCGTAGTCAACTAACAAGGGGAGGAAGTCAATCCCTTCTCTCCCAGTGGATTGAGTCGCTGTCACCAGGACTGCCGTTTCGCCCGACTCAATTAGCACAGACCCGCCAGCTTGGGGGGCGAGTAAACCCACTTTAAGTCTGATATCCCGTCCATCAAAGGATATTGACTTTTCAACTTCTTGCATGGATTACTTTATCCTTCTTTTTGTTCTCTCTTTTGTGTTGCACTTAATCGTAGCACTGTTACCGAAAACCGCTTTTACCCTTAAAAGACTGTTGCAGGAAGGGCTAAATTCTGTGCCAATAATCCACCAGAACTTTTGTCATGGCACACAGTGGTAAAACCTGAACATTACTCTTAGGTAGATTGCGTGAGCTGAACAGGGCCTTGTGTGACCGATACCACAGCTGATAAAAGTTGCCACTATGCGGTCAGTGAGTAGAAACAGACTGATCGCTGAAATCTCACTCAATTCTTCAAATCATCACCAACCAGATCAATCCAGAAGTAAGAACTTCAGGAGTACGGAAAAAAGCTTTTTTCGTTTGCTAAACACTAGATTCTGATGGCGAAATCCAGGATGGCGAAATCCAATCATGACCTCCGGATATCATTCGGTTGAATATGCGTTTAGAGTCAACTTAATTGAGACGGCGACTATTCCCACTAGGGGGCTACGCCATTGCAGCTGGAGAAAGGGGTGTAATTCTCTCCAAAATGGGAGTCTGACTGCCCCGAGCCCCCCATCTAGTCAGGCTCATATCTTTAATATCGTTAACCGTCGGTCCTAAAAAACGAGAAGGGAGACTTTGTGCGATGATTTTAACCTTGCCAACTTCCCCACGAGCGCATGATGACCCTGATGCAAGATGAGATGCAAAGTTTCAAAATTTTGGTAACTGGGGCGGCGGGATTCGTCGGTTTCTTTGTCTGCCAACGCCTGCTCCAAGAGGGCTGCGAGGTCGTTGGTTTAGACAATCTGAATGATTACTATGCGGTACAGTTGAAGCGCGATCGCCTGGCGCAACTCACCCCCCATCCGCAATTTTCTTTTCACCAGTTGGATCTACATGACCGAGTGGGGATGGAAGCGCTGTTTGCCAATCAGGCCTTTACTCACGTGATTCATTTGGCAGCTCAAGCCGGTGTGCGGTATTCACTGCAAAATCCTCACGCGTACGCTGAGGGCAATTTATCGGGGTTTTTAAACATTTTGGAAGGCTGTCGCCACAGCTCAGCCCTGAAACATTTGATCTTTGCCTCATCGAGTTCGGTCTATGGCGCGAATACCAAAGTGCCGTTTGCGGCTGAAGATAATGTGGACTATCCCGTGTCTCTTTATGCCGTCACCAAAAAAGCCAATGAACTAATGGCTCACTCCTACAGTCATCTGTATGGCATTCCCGTGACCGGGCTACGCTTTTTTACCGTTTATGGCCCCTGGGGCCGACCCGATATGGCGTATTTCAAATTTGTTGATGCGATCGCCCATGATCGCCCCATCGAGGTCTACAACCACGGCAAGATGAAGCGTGACTTCACTTATATTGATGACATTGTTGAAGGCATTGTGCGGCTACTCGATCATCTACCCGAGCGCATCGCGGCAGAGCGGGCGATTAACTCTCAAGCGCGCTACAAAATTTACAACATTGGTAACCACAGCCCGGTTGAACTCTTAACTTTTATCGAAACAATCGAAAAAGCTATGGGCAAATCGGCGGAGAAAATCATGAAACCGATGCAGCCTGGCGATGTAGTGGTTACCTATG
>CAZLYS010000581.1:833-3969 GCA_964563415.1 uncultured Halomicronema sp. | reverse complement strand
GCGACACAACTCCATCCTCCAGCGGGCACTGCAATTGCTGCTGCTAAACCGCTACAATGACATTGATGTAGTCCACACTGCGGAAACAGTGATCGGCCACCGAGAGCAAGCAGTTAGCATCTGGTGGGAAGTAGAGCCGCACCACATCAGGACTCTTATTGGTCACTAAATCCACATAACCCGGATCTTGGTGGCTAAAGCCATTGTGATCCTGCCGCCAGACCAACGATGACAACAGAATGTTCAAAGAAGACACCGATCGCCGCCAGGGCACATGGTTCTTGCAGATATCCAACCACTTTGCATGCTGGTTAAACATGGAATCCACGACATGGGCAAACGCCTCGTAGGTGTGGAAAAGGCCGTGACGACCCGTGAGGAGGTAACCTTCCAGCCAGCCTTGTAGCGTGTGTTCCGACAGCATTTCCATCACCCGACCATCCGGCGACAGTTCACTCCCGTCTAGGTCTTCTTCGTAAAAGTCGGCCATCCAAGCCTTTTTGGTGACCTCGTACACCGCTTGCAGGCGATTCGAAGCCGTCTCATCAGGCCCCATCAGGCGGAAGTTATGAGGGTTGTCGCGCATAATGTCGCGCATCAAAAAGCCGAGCACTTTAGTGTTCTCAAACTCGACTGTGCCAGGCTCAGGAACATCGATGGCGTACTGCCGAAAATCAGGCATCGTCAGCTCGTGCCTTAGCAGACCCCCGTTCGCCTGGGGATTCGCACTCATGCGGCGATTGCCCACAGGCGCGAGCTCTCGTAGTTCCGGGATCAGGGTACCGTTTTCGTCAAAGAACTCTTCGGGGCGATAGCTCTTCATCCAGGCTTCTAGACGCTGCAGATGCTCAGGGTTGCTATGCATGCCCCCCATCGGCACCTGATGCGCCCGCCAAAAGTTCTCGACCTTATGACCATCTACTTCTTGCGGCCCAGTCCACCCTTTGGGGGTGCGCAAGATAATCATGGGCCAGCGGGGCCGTACGGGATTGCCACTGTTGCGACACTCTTGCTGAATCCCACGAATTTCGTTGATGCACATCTCCATGGTGGCTGCCATTTTCTGATGCATCTCAGTGGGATCACTCCCGGCAACAAAATAGGGGGTATAGCCATAGCCCCGGAATAGTGATTCGAGCTCTTCTTGAGAAATTCGCGCCAAAATTGTCGGGTTGGCGATTTTATAACCGTTCAAGTTCAACACAGGCAACACTGCCCCGTCGCGAATCGGGTTGATGAACTTATTGGAGTGCCAAGCCGTGGCGAGTGGCCCGGTCTCTGATTCCCCATCGCCGACTACGCAGCAGGTGATCAGGTCAGGATTATCCAGGATGCTGCCGTACGCATGAGATAGGCTGTAGCCCAACTCTCCGCCCTCGTGAATCGAGCCTGGCGTCTCTGGCGTCACGTGGCTGCCGATATGACCAGGGAAAGAGAACTGCTTAAAGAACTTTTGCATCCCGAGTTCATCCATGCTCTTGTCGGGATAAATCTCAGAATACGTACCTTCTAGATAAACAGGCCCCAATACGCCTGGGGCGCCATGTCCTGGTCCCGCCATAAAGATCATGTCGAGGTCATACTGCTTAATCAGGCGGTTGCAGTGAATGTATGTGAAGCTCAATGCGGGAGAGGCACCCCAGTGGCCGAGCAGCCGGTGCTTCACATGCTCAGGCTTGAGGGGCGCTTTCAACAAAGGATTATCACGCAGGTAGATCATGCCGACTGCCAAATAATGACAGGCACGCCAGTAGGCATCAATCTTTCGCAGTTCTTCGTCAGAAAGGGGCCTTGTCTGTGGAGGAGACGCCATTACCATTGTGCTAACTCCAATAAATTTTGGTGTTCTAAAGGTGTTCAAAGGGATTTGTTTGGTTATGCGATCGCACTGCCGATCATCAATCAAAACATTAGTCTGACGGATTTAAGCTTTGGTTATGAGCATTACATTTTGAAAATGCCTACAACAGTTCATAAACCAGGTAATTCAGTGAACTTATTTTGCAGACATACTGACACGGGTTAGTGGTTATCGCAATGATTAATGTTTTGTTAAATATGACGACTTTAGTCAATCAATATTTAAGGCTTGATGCTTTATCCAACGATAGCTATTAAATATGCGTTTTACTTGTTTCTTTAATCTGTAAGGTCCAGTAAGACAAGGTTTTGCTCTCCTGTTTGTGCGAGCTGATGCCGGCCAAGTATAAATCACACGTTGTCGTCATCCATCAAACTGATGCTTCTTGAGCTGTTGTTGTCTGAGACGATTTTTATCTATGGAATGATCAGAATGGCCTCCAAAAGTTAGGTTTTTCTTAATGATTCTCTTGCCCAGAAAGAAACCTCCAAGAAATTGGCCAGTGGAGACATTACACGACAGTCATCAGGCGGAAAAAGTCATCCCCGTGGTTTGAGGTGTCTTCTGTCTATGAGGTTCTTCTTGTGCGTCTCTAAATCCTGTTTTTGATGGCTCCTCGTCAATAAAAGAAGCACAGAGATGAAAACTTGAACCGATTTGCAACTGACATCAGCAACCACTGAGTTGGTTAAGGTCCAAACTCATCCCTGAGATAGCCGGATGAGCGATCGCCTCCCAGCGGTGACAGAAAAAATGCCATCGCGTTTGCCGGTTTTGATCTCGCCTTTCAGAACGCTGGTTTCCGCCAACTGCTATCAAGTCTGGGGTTGAATCACGTTGGGGCATGAACGCCCCGCCGCTAAATCATTGATATTGGAGAGAGTGGTTTCCGCGATATTGGTCAACGCCTCGTGGGTGAAGAACGCCTGGTGGGCTGTGATCACCACATTGGGGAAGGACTGCAATAGCTGGAAGGTCTCATCTTGAATGATGCGATCGGAATGATCTTGGAAAAACAGTGCTTCCTCTTCTTCGTAAACATCGGCACCAAAGTAACCGAGTTGACCACTTTTCAGTGCGTCGATCACCGCGCGAGTATCCACTAAGCCCCCACGGCTGGTATTGACTAACATGGCACCGGTCTTCACGTTATGCAGCGATTGAGCATTAATCAGATGGTGGGTCGCAGGCAGTAACGGACAGTGCAGGAAATGATGTCTGACTGAGCGAGGAGTTCCTCTAAGGGCAAATAGGTTGCCCCGAGTGCAATACAGT
>CAZLYS010000581.1:0-807 GCA_964563415.1 uncultured Halomicronema sp. | reverse complement strand
AGGCCAGTAGCTTGGCGCCAAACCCGTGCATGATTTTGGCAAAGCATACGCCAATTTTGCCAGTGCCAACGATCCCTACAGTTTTGTCATGAACATCGAACCCTAGCAGGCCATTGAGCTCAAAGTTATCGTCGCGGACTCGATTGTAAGCACGATACAGCTTGCGATTGAGCGTTAGCACCAGGCCCACTGCATGTTCTGCCACCGCGTAGGGCGAGTAGGCTGGCACCCTTACAACGGTGAGCCCGAGCTCATCAGCAGCTTTGAGATCGACGTTGTTAAACCCGGCACAGCGCAGGGCAATGACTTTGGTGCCGCTACGGGCGATCGCCTGCAGCGTCTCGGCATTTAGATCGTCATTAATGAACACACAGACAACTGGAAAACCTTCCGCTAGGGCAACGGTTTTTAAGGTCAACCGCGGCTCAAAAAAGACGAACTTGTGGCTATGGTCGGCATTCGCGGCCTGGAAAGAAGCTTGGTCGTAAGGCTTAGTGCTGAAGAAGGCAATTTTCATCACAAAAATAGCTGTTAGAAGATTGATGAGTTAAGTGCGACTGATGAGACCGCAAACCTGAGTGATTCTGGAGGAGACTGGGCTGTTAATCGCAGTCGAACTGTCAATCGACTGGGCAATAGTGATGACAACCATGCTAGAGAACTCTCATTGTGGGGAGCGGTCATGCATGAGCCCCCAAAAATCAGCTAAGCCAACCCCGTTATTCTTAGTCTTGAGCGGGTCATACGGTTTCAGTTTTGAAATGCCACAGATGGAAATCTGACTATCACCAGTTAGACATGGCCTAT
>CAZLYS010000580.1:0-3975 GCA_964563415.1 uncultured Halomicronema sp. | reverse complement strand
GTGGCATAGAGCAACCGGCGGTTTTACTTATGGGAATACCTGCTCCCTCTTGAATGTGGATGACTGCCACTTGGGGCGCACAACCTTGCACAATCATTATGTAACCGTCAGATTCCTGTTGTATCAAGACATAAGCCTCTGAGCATAACCGTACCTCTCAGTACGGTTGCATCTAAGTGCACAACGTAAAATGAAACAGGATGAGAGCAAAACCGCTGGACTATGTTCTTGTGCAATTGATTAAAGTGGGATAAGCACTCGTTCAATCATCAAAACGGCATCCACCAGAGCAACGGTTTACAAAGGGAATGTTACGCGCGATAGCCTAGCAATTCTGAATGTAACCGTGATTTAGCGTTAGACGGAGTCAATTTTATTAGTCGTGACCTCAAAGAAAAGCGATCGCGAACTACAAGCCGACATGCAGCGCCTCATGGCCGAGATGGAAGCTGTCACACCGCCAGCCTCTAATCGCTCATCTCATCAATCCAGTACGCCCTCACCAGCAGCCAAATCACAAGGCCCCCTAGCGCAAGTCAAAGCAAACTTTTTCTTACCGCTATGGATCTTAGCGATTCCTTGGACTCAGGAAATTATTGATCAACTGTTTTTGGGTGGGCAGTGGAACTGGGTGCTACATCCTCGCAGTTTGACAGGCATCCCTGGCATCTTTTTGTCGGCTTTTTCGCATAGCGGCTTTATTCACCTCATCAGCAATACCATTGGATTTGCCATCTTTAGCTGGCTGGTTTTAGCGAAGAGCCGACGTGATTATTTGACTGTTTTGCTCATCGGTTGGATTGGAGGTGGAGCGATCGCTTGGCTTTTAGGGCCGACAAGCGTCCATGGACTAAGCGGTGTCGTTTACACACTTTTTGGCTACTTGCTAGTCATTGGATGGTTAGAACGACGGGTCATACCTTTAATTATCTCGATTTTTGTCTTACTAAACTACAGTGCGACTTTGTGGGGCATACTCCCCACCAATCCCCTCGTGGCTTGGTGGGGGCACTTAATCGGATTGCTGTTAGGTATATTTGCGGCCTATGGTGTCTATCGAGAACCTCAAAAGAATCGTTAGGATTCGGTTAGAGAGGTGCTTTTGCAACGATTAAAAAGCAGCCATCAACTCAGTTTTGAAGGACTCAAATCACTTCAAGAAGAGCTGCTTAACCTTTTCTTGGTCAGCCCTAACCTGACGATAATCCAAGTCTTGTATTGTTGTCAGTAAATCACGATGGACTACGTAAGCGTTGATACTTCAGCTAACTTGTAGGGCAGCATAAGGCAGTCTGCATCATGGGCTAACTTTTTTGTCTTTGCAGCCATGAAAGACCTCCACATTCATTCCACTTTAGAAGACTTGCAGCTTCATCACTTGGGGGTAAAACCGACAACTCTCGGTAGTGAAATCTATCGCGCCTTCGAACAAAATCCAGTGTTACCTGGCGTTATCCTGCTGACGCAGGATGGTAACTTGAATGGAGTTTTGTCGCGTCGGCATTTTCTTGAAGTCATGAGTCGACAGTACGGTCGTGAACTCTTTTTACGCCGCTCAGTGACCATTCTGTATCGGTTTGTGGCCTATGATTTTCTGAAGCTGTCAGGCACGACAAAAATTTCGGAGGCCACACAACAGGCCGTCTCTCGCCCTTCAGAGTTGTTATACGAGCCAATCGTAGTAGAGAGTCAAACCCCGCAGGGTCAACATTTTCATTTGCTCGATGTCCATGTTTTATTACAAGCGCAATCGGCAGTGCATCAATTAACGGCCGACCTGTTAGTGGAAAAAACTCAAGCTGAGCGTATACAAATAGAGAAAATGGCGAGCTTGGGCAAGATGATGGCGGGAGTTGCCCACGAAATTCGCAATCCGGTCAATTTTATCTGGGGCAATCTCAGTTATTTAGAGGAGTACACCAAAGACTTAAGTGATTTAGTCCGAGCTTATGAGCATGAGGTCATCAACCCTAGTGACGCCCTCAAGACACTGAAAAAGCGCATTGACCCCAATTTCGTTCTCGAAGATCTGCCACCCATGCTGCAAAGTATGCAAGCCGGGACAGAGCGGTTACGGAATTTAGTAACGAGTTTGCGCACGTTTTCCCGCATGGATGAGACTCAACGCCACATGACGGATGTTCACCAGAGCCTAGACAGCACCCTGCAGATTTTAAACAACCGGATTAAAGAGGGCGTGATTATTCATAAACAGTATGCGGATGATCTACCCGAGATTTCCTGCTTTAGTGGCCAGGTCGGTCAGGTCTTTATGAATATTATTAGCAATGCTCTGGATGCATTATTGACGCATCAAGCCGCTCTCGCAGCACTAGAAGAAATCACAGTGGATGCAGATCGCCCCACAACTCAACCGGCTGACTGGCACTGCTGGGAACCGAGCATTACGTTAATGACTTGCCAATGCGATCGCCTACCCGCTGATATCCCTGACCAATCGGCCCAGCGAGACGGCCCGGATGCAGCTTGGGTGTCAATCCGCATCCGTGATAATGGTCCCGGCATTTCACCTGACATTCAAGACCAAGTGTTTCAAGATTTCTTCACGACCAAACCAGTGGGAGATGGGACTGGCTTAGGGTTGCCCATTACCCGGCAAATCGTGACCGAAAAGCATAGTGGACAGCTGATTCTGCGATCACCTGCCCCTGACACAGCAATCCAGTCGCCCACTCCCGGGACCGAATTTGAAATCTTGCTGCCGATGCAAGCGCCACTTGCCGCCAGCCCGCCTGAAAATGATGAAACATAGGCCCACTCTCCACAGCCCAAAGCAAGGGGAGCGCTAACTTACAATTGATCGGCCGCCATTGGGTCAGGTTCTAGCGATGAAGCATCCTTAGGGAGCACCAATGATTTTTTTGAAAAAATCGAGCTTACCAGCGTAGGGAGCGTAGCGCCAGGCTAAATCAAACCAAAAGGGCTTTTTGAGCACACTTTTCAGGTGTGAAAACGTTTCAAAACTCGTTTTACCGTGATAAGCACCGATACCGCTATCGCCAACCCCCCCAAACGGCAACCCCCAGATCGCCACTTGTAGGAAGACATCGTTTAGACATGAGCCACCTGCAGAGGTCGAACCTAAGACTTGTTTTTGCAAGGACTCATCTTTGGTAAAGAGGTAGAGCGCCAACGGTTTAGGGCGAACATTGATTTGGGCGATCGCCTCCTCGATATGCCGATATGTCATAACAGGCAAAATCGGGCCAAAAATCTCTTCCTGCATGATAGGGCTTTCCCAAGTCACGCCGTCCAGGATAGTGGGAGCAATATAGCGATCGTCACGGTTTACCGCCCCCCCAACCACTGGAGCTTCATTAGCCATGAGTGCTGTGAGACGGGCAAACTGGCGATCGCTAACAATTCTGGCTAAATCAGGACTTTGAGCAGGATCATCCCCAAAAAACTCGTGTACTGTCTCTTTCAGCGCTGTCAAGAATTCTGGTTTGATGGCTTCATGTAAGAGTAAGTAATCGGGTGCGATACAGGTTTGACCCGCATTCACAAACTTGCCCCACACAATACGTTTGGCCGCGACTTTAAGATTAATGTTCTGATCAACGATGCAGGGGCTTTTACCTCCGAGTTCTAGCGTGACGGGCGTCAACTGCTGAGCCGCGGCTGCCATAACAATTTGGCCAATCCGGGTGCCGCCCGTAAAAAAGATATGGTCAAACTTTTGAGCCAGTAATGCTTGAGCAGTTTCGACGCCCCCTTCCATCACGGCAACATATTCCCGAGCAAAGGTGTCGCGCACCAGGTCAGCAACGACTTTCGAGGTCGCTGGGGCAATTTCGGAGGGCTTGATCAAGGCACAATTGCCGGCAGCGATCGCCCCAATCAACGGCGAAATCACGAGTTGAAAGGGATAGTTCCAAGGACCGATGATCAACACAACGCCTAATGGATCTGTAGTGTGAGCCGCCCAGCACCAGGCCCCAGTTGTCGCTACCA
>CAZLYS010000579.1:0-3976 GCA_964563415.1 uncultured Halomicronema sp. | reverse complement strand
ACTTCACCCTTTGTCCAACCCATCACTCGCCGCGAATATGCGCGCTGGTTGTTTGAAAGCTATAACACCATCTATGCCGACGAACCGGGCGATCGCCTGCGGTCGGGCAATGCAAGTGACGAACCGGCTTTTCAAGATGTCTCACCCGAAGATCCAGATTTTGCGGCAATCCAGGGATTGGCAGAGGCGGGCATCATTCCCAGTACCTTTACTGGTAACAGTACCGATGTTAACTTCCGCCCCGATGCGCCCCTTACCCGCGCCGACCTGATTTTGTGGAAGGTACCTCTCGATATGCGCGCCGCCCTGCCCACCACCACGCCAGCGGCTGTAACCACGGCCTGGGGCTTCCAAGATGTAGACAGCATTGAGCCTCTAGCACTCAGGGCGATCGCGGCTGATTTTCAATTGGGAGACTTTGCTAACTTTCGTCGCGCCTTTGGCTACACCACCCTGTTTCGCCCTGAGAAAGCGGTGACACGGGCTGAAGCCGCCGCCGTATTATGGCGCTTTGGCACCCAGACCGACGGCATCACCGCCGAAGACATTCAAGGCGATTAATCATGACTCCCACATACAGATGATTGCGCTCCCCTTTCTCCCCTGCCCATCTTTCAAGGGAGAAGCGAAGGTTCCCTTTTTTAGCATTTCCGGCTCTGGGCACTGGTTTCTTAAAGGGTGGTAGCTAGAATATTTACACTGCATAGCTTTTAGCCCATGAGATGCCCCCATTGCCAAAGTCAGAAGACGATCAAAAACGGGATCGTCCGATTGAAGGACCACTCCGTTCGGCAACGTTATCGCTGTCGAGACTGTGGCAAGCGATTTAACGATCGCACTCACACGCCTATGGCCCGACTGCGCCCCCCCGCATCGGTGGTCTCGACAGCCATCAATGTTCGTACCGAGGGGTTAGGGGGGCGGGCGACTGGCCGCTCCTTGGGCAAATCCCATGCCACGATTATTCGCTGGGAGCGGCGTCTAGCAACCCACAGCCTACAATGGTCGCCCCCTGCCCCGGCAGCTAGCGACGTCACAGTCGAAGGTGATGAAGTCTACACTCGCGTCGGTGAGAACCTTCCCCCCCGCTGAGTCAGAAGGTTGAACCGTGCACTTCATTGAACGCCAAAGCCGCTATGGGATAGCGGCGGTCGCGGGCAAGAAGCAGGCATCGCTGTTTGCAAAAAGGACTTCAAAAGCTTGGCAATGGGCGAGCTCAGCCCGTTTTATCCGATGGTTCACCGATGGGGAACGCCGCTACGGCAAGACCTTGTGGCGCTTGGCAAGCGTCTGGCTGAAGGGTGGCGAAACCCCTGCTGCCGATGGCCAACGCAAAGTGTGGCGCGCAGGTCTCGAAGTCGCCATGAAAATCAAGGGGTCTCAAGGTCAGCGTCGGATTGAGTGGGTGAAAACAGCGTACCCGTTCACGATCATCAGCCCTCCATCCGCGGTGCATGCTAACCATAATGAGGCGCAAAATGCGGCCTTGCGACGACGGGCCAGGGCTTACCGACGGCGACAGAATCTCTACGCCAAACGGGTGGAAGCCTTGCAACGGGTATTAGATGTTCAGCGCTTGATTCACAACTGGGGACGCCCCCATTGGGGACTCGGTAAAAAAACGACGCCAGCCATGGCGATGGGATACTGTAATCGGGTGATCTCAACCTATGAACTCTTGACGATGCAAGGGTTTCATTGCATCACCTCTTAAGCAACCAGTGCCTGGGGTCTACTACCCAAATTCATAGCCCTGATTCACCCAATAATGCCAGTCTGCAATGGCTTGCTGGGTATCTTCGTCGGCGTCTGGAGCCTCTAGCTGAATCAGAGGCACGGCCAGTGTGTCTCCCTCCCAGGCAATCTCCACAAACATTTCCTGTTCACATTCGTCTTCGGGGGGCATGCCGACGACTTCTACAGTCGCGCCTTCTTTGAGGGGAGAAATGCGTCGTTTGGTGATGCAGGTTGTGGTAAAGGGACATTGCAGGTTGTCCTGCAAGTAGTAATACCAGCCCATGGCTTGTTCTTCGGGTCCATAGGCATCGACGACAACTTCCATCGTGATACGTTCTTCGCGATTGGGGTCACGCTCAAATTTAGGCATCGGTTTCTTGTGGGCTCATCGCGTTACGGGATCTAGCATCAATATCGGTCTTGGCATCATTGATCGGCAAGGGTTATATAGCATCGCGATCGCACCATGCCCCCAAGTCCGACAATAGCCGCCCTCTCGGGGACGGTAGCGATCGCTTTCGACGTTCAGTTGACGGGCGATCAATGCACCGACTTCTTCGCGATCGCCTGTGGGGTTCATTGCAAAGACAATGCTGTCGATCAGCTCCTAGCGCCCCTGCCCGTCTGGATATCAATCGAGGAATGCTTCGAAGGTGAGGGTTTAGGGGAGCGCTTGAACCACGTTATTGAGATCATTTGAAAACTTTTATGAAATACCTTCACCCGATGGTAGGTTAGGGCAGGTACGCTCGTAGGGAATATCATCACCCATGAACTGCTTCCATTCCTGTGGTGTGAGGTTGCGTAACACCTTCTGGCACACCATGTCAGCGAGGTCATCCGTCGATGCAATCCAGATACGAACGGTGTTATCAAAACCACCTGAAGCCAGGTACTTTCCATCTGGTGTAAAGGCAACAGATTTAATGCTTTGAAGGTGATCTTCCAGGACAATGGGCTCTTCATTGATTATGCGTTTTTTCCAATTAATCTGATTGATTTGCCAGAGTCGGATGCTGCAATCAAAGCTCCCAGAAGCGAGCATTTGCCCGTCTGGACTAAAGGCCACTGAACTGACCCAGGCACTATGCCCTCTCAATACAACATGGACTGGCTTCTCTGCATCAGGATTCTCTAGATCAAGGTTCTGCAAGTTCCATAGGCGCACAGTCCAATCATCACTGGCTGAAGCGAGTAATTGCCCGTCTGGACTAAAGCAGATCGACCAGATCCTTCCATTATGGTTTTTCAAAACAATTGGATCGGCGTTGGGCTGCTTAAGATTCCAGAGACAAACCGTTTTGTCATCGCTAGCAGATGCCAGCAATGTTCCATCAGGGCTGAATTGAACCGATGTCACGCTATGTTCATGTCCTTTGAAAAGGATCGGTTGAGTCTCTGGTCGCTGAAGGTTCCATAGCCTGACGATTGGGTCTTTCTGCCAACTACCTGATGCTAGCCACTGTCCATCTGGGCTAAAGGCAACAGCATTGACGCCGTCTTCATGGTCTTTGAATGTGGTAATAGGAGCATCTGAGGGCTGTTGCAAATCCCACAGGCGCACTGTTTTGTCGTCACTGCTTGCAGCTAATAGCTGAGTTGTGCAATCAGTGCTGACAAACAACGCTACTCCAAATACTCTGCCAAGATGCTCAAATGTTCTCGGGGCAGTTTCAGGTGAATTGAGCTTCCATACCCGCACGGTTCCATCGTCACCCCCTGAAGCCAGCAGTGGCTCTTGCCCTTCCTGTGAACCGATGGCGAGCGATCGCACCGTGTCTTGATGCCCTTTCAGAACTATGGGCTTCGCAACGGGAGGCTTCAAGTCCCACAGTCGTACAGTGTTATCCCAGGCACATGAAGCCAGAACCCGACCATCTGGGCTAAAAGCTACCCCATTTATGTTGAAAGTGTGTCCCCTTAGAACCTGGGGCGCTTCATTAAGGTGATCAGTTTGCCACAGCCGAATCGTTTCGTCATACCCAGCAGAGGCTAGCAGCTTGCCATCTGGGCTAAAAGCAACATTTTGTACTCGTGCTTTATGGCCTTGAAGAGGCTTGGGAGGTACCTCAGGTTGGGTAGTATCCCAGAGTCGGATGGTATGGTCGTCACTGGCAGAAGCCAATATCCGGCCATCAGGGCTAAAAGCTACTGAACGAATTATCTCCTCATGCCCATAGCGGACGGTTGGCTCCGTATTTAGGGTACCGATGTCTTCGCCTACATCCCAAAACCAAAT
>CAZLYS010000578.1:0-3983 GCA_964563415.1 uncultured Halomicronema sp. | reverse complement strand
ATAACATTGTAGTAAAAAGAGGTCTCTTACTTTTTGTAAATTTTCAGAAGCAAATTGATGTCTCTACATTCTTTCTAATTCTTCCAAAGTAAGATAGGAGGTATTAGAAGAAGACTTTCGGGTAATGCTGATATAGGAAATAGGGTTTGTATCAGAAGGTGCTACTGCAGGAACAGAAATAAAGGGCTCTTTTCTCTTTTTGAATCCAAATAAGCCAAGCCGGAACTTCAAAGACAACTTTCTAAATTCATGACAAACATAGTTTATCCCTGAAATACAGTCTTTCTTTTGGAGAGACATCTCATCTATGACCCCAATCAATGTGCTCAGATCAGAATCATTATTTGCCCTTTCTAAGATTCTCTCTAACTCTTCAAAGTCAGAATCTTCAAATTTATCAGCATTGACCAAACTAAAATACTCAGTCCCAAGTCGGCTGATTTCATCAACCTTATAACACCGCTCATCACCAGTATTATTCGCCTCTATATTCAAAGAGTCCAACAAAAGTTCATTTCGATATATGTCTATATCCGTTTCATCGGATAATCTCATTGATATTGTATCTATGGCGCATATTATCGCACTCAAAAGATGATTATCCTGAGCCTCCTCAGTGATAGCCTGAAGCCTAGAAATCTCCGATTCGCTTAAGTTTTCAATACTTGTCAAAGCGAAATATTCAACTGCCTTTTCATGTATGCCAAGGTTGATCCTATTGGCAACTTCTTTTTTTATTTTAGAATTACTCACATGTCTTTCAGATTTACCTGAATCAGATGAGATTCCAAGTGTTTTATTTGGTCTGCAATGAACTGCACTCATGTTACATGTCCTCCTTGATTGAATAGAAGACTTTCCTGAGTTTTGAAACGGCTCGTTCACCACGTTTTCTAAGAGTTGTTAGTGGGATATCTTCGTCAATTCTCTGTTTGATTTTTTTCCATTCTAGTCCCTCAACAATTCTCATATTCAACAATTCATTATCTCTTTTATTTATAAATCCTCTCGCTTTCTGAAGTATCAAAACATTCTCTTTGTTGACAAATTCAGGAGAGATGCATTCGTCTAAACTATTTAGATCTCCTGAATTCATCTCTTCTCTTACAATTTTTTCAGTATTTTTTCTGGCTCTAATTATTTTTGTTCTCTCTTCTTTAAGTATGAGCAAGCAACTATTTCTAAGCCACCCTATATAATTTTCAATTTTGTTGCCATCCTTTATAAATTTTCTGCTTCTCAAATATGCCTCCCTGAATATCTCCTCAGAATCAACTTGATTCCTTAGTCCCATTTGTGCGGCTCTGTTATCTATCCAGAGTAATGGATTAAACGGTTTTTTACCTGGAGCCAGAAGTTCGATGACGACATCCTCTAGCTCCAGTAGTTGCTTGTCAGTATAAGAGCTCATAATAGAATGGAAAACTTGCTTTTCAAGACTCAATCAACTCCTGAATCACCTAAACTTTTTCTTAGTCTCCCCGATCTCGCGGGTGCAACATAACTGGAACAAGAACGTTAATGAGTTCAGCAACAGCCTTCAGTAAAACGGCAACTGCTAATATGATGGCCGCAGCACTCCCGCCATACTGTAGAAGTTCACTCGTATTAACAATGGTGTTAGAAGAAGAGACCTCTGTCTGCAAAATGTTTCCTGATGTTTGATATGACACGTAGCCACCTCAGTTCATAGCAACGACTACTCTATGAGGCACTTCTCGCAAAAGTGTGACATCTTAGCGACAACTTCGAGAGCGGTATCACCACAACAGGGCCAAAACTATCACCTACGAGCTTCTCATCATCCACCGGGCGCAATGTGGCTTTTTGGGAGATGTAATCGATCTCTGTCAGGGCATACGGTTTCCCTCATAGTCAATACGATCGCCTACCGTCAAGTTGTCCATCTGCCAGTTCCTAGAGGTATCGGTGCTTCTAATTAAAAACCCCCGGCTTTCACCAGGGGCAAAATTCGTCATGCGTCGCGAGTTCTTACCTCGCCTCTAACTTCGCGATGCGATCTTCGTTGGCAAGCATCCGATCGCACAGATACTCGATGCAAATAGCAAGGCTCTCATCGGTGTCGGATGGAATTTCAGGCACATCTTCATATTTGCTTGCCGTCTCGTTGATGCGATCGAGGATTGAGAAGATAGGCATCTCATTGTTTTCAGATTCAGTCGAATCTGTGCTCTCAGGTTCGACTGAATCTGTTTGCTCAACGCAGCTTAGAAAGTCATCTCCCTGATCCACGAACCAGACTTGAATACCGGCTTTCCTAAGGCTTTTGGCGATATCGTATACTCTCTCTTGGTCTTTCTCAGGGCTTAGGCCCGCAACAACTTTAATTCGGCCAGGGGCATAGGGCGATTCGGACATTACTTGCCCCACGGCCTGAAGTAGGTTGTGTCGCGACAGCTCACGTTTTACCTCAACAATGTATTTGGAACTGAGGAGATCAATGCGCCCACCTGGGGTTTCAAGCTCCTTTTGTGGCCGCTCGCCCCTTTCCTCAAGCCATACGGAGATCGCCTTCCGCACCTCAGCTTCATTCCGGAATCGCATCTTTTGCATTTTTTCTTGTGGCTGGGATTGTGCTACTTCGGGGGGAGAGCCGCCGTACATTCGGTTAATTATAGTGATGCGATCAAGTTCGACTGAATTTGTTTCCGGCTTCATGGTTTTCCTGCATTGAAAATACTCGAATTTACTGCACCGCTCGACGTATTTTCAATATATGCATCATAAAGTGAAACGTCAATCAATTACACACATACAGAAATGCTAGTCTGTGTGTAATATGTCGGGGTGCAGCAAATGCTAAGTAAGATGCCACGGAAAAAGAGTGAGTATGCGCCGGGTGAGAATCCGCGATCGCAGGAAAACTTGCAGCCCCGTAAAGCGATGTATGACGAGCCGAAGAAGCGGCGTCAACTCATGGCAACTGATGAGGGCTGGAACGGATTCAAGCAAGTTGCCAAAGCTATGGACCTGTCAGCGTCGGAGCTAGTAGAGCAGATAGGTCGAGGACTTGTGGAGTTGGGCCGTCAATGATCGTGAGGTGCTTTTCACTTTCCAAGATGGCCAGGGCACTCACTATGCCTGAAAACGTTTAGCTGAAAACTAACTGTGGCTTTTGGTTTATCCCATGCCGATCATCAAAGCTAGATACCCTCAAGATTGGAATGAGATCGCGGCTCAGGTGAAGCATGAGGCTAAGTGGTGTTGTGAGCATTGCCAGCGCCCCTGTCGTCAACCTAATGAACCATTAGCAGTATTTCTGGAGCGGGTGAAGGTATGGCGGTCAGCACACACGCCCCCACCACCTGACTTTGCCGCAGCTCCCCGGCGATATCTGCTGACAGTGGCTCACCTAGATCAGCAGCCTGAGAATTGCGATCGCACCAATTTGAAAGCGCTCTGCACCGTCTGTCACCTGCGCTTCGATAGTCGATTTCGAGCTATACAGAAGCGACTCAAGGCTGAGTTCTTCGGTCAGCTAAGGATTGATGATCCGGCGGATGAAGGATTGCAGTTGTCGCTGATGCCTAATCAGGTCGCCCCATTCAGTTTGCCTCACCAGGGCGATGCACCAAATGAAGGTCGCACTTGGGATGCAGACAGGAAAAGGCTCTAACCACTGCTGCGATTAGAGCCCTTGGAGCCCACAAGATGATTGACTCTCGAGGAGTTCGGGCACCAAGCTTGAATAAAGCCCCCTCAACGAACTTCATTAAGGGGGCAAAAGTGGGTGTGTGAATGGAACGTCGTTGACAGGAAAGAAGAGAACTTAAGCGATGGCGTCTTTCTCTAGATTCTCCCGGCGCAACTCGTCAAAGTCGACTGCATCCTTCTCAAGGTTCTCTTGACGGAGTTCATCAAAGTCAATGGCAGCCAAGATGCTGACAGCAGCATCCTTGTCTAAGTTCTCACGACGTAGCTCGTCGAAATCTACGGCATCTTTATCAAGGTTCTCTTGACGG
>CAZLYS010000577.1:0-3984 GCA_964563415.1 uncultured Halomicronema sp. | reverse complement strand
GCAAACGGCTGAAGGGATTACTCCCAGTGCTGACCTGAGAAACGTGCAAATCACCCGCCGCCAGGGTGGCCAGACGCGAGTACTACAGGCCAATCTCTGGGAATTGCTAACGACCGGCAACCTGAGCCAGGACATTGTGCTGCGCGACGGGGATAGTGTTTTTATCCCTGCAACTCTGGTGCCCTTAGACGAAAGTGCTTTGGTAGCCGATGCCAACTTCTATGCTGATGTCACCGCGCCGATTAACATTGCCGTCGTTGGAGAAGTTTTTCGGCCGGGTCCTTATCGACTGAGAGGCGGCTCTACCCGCACCGGAGATGCCGGTGTGCCCGGTGGAGAAGGGGGCGATGGTAATGCTGTGACCGTAACCGACGCCATTCAGGTGGCAGGCGGCATTAAGCCTTTGGCTAATATTCGTCAAGTCGAAGTGCGCCGCACACCTCGTTACGGCGATCAACAGTCTTTCACCGTTGATTTGTGGAGTTTGCTACAAACTGGCGATTTAAGGCAAAACGCGATTTTGCAAGAAGGCGATACCGTCATCATTCCGACAGCAACTGCAGCAATACCAGCAGAAGAGGCGGCTCAAACTGCAGCAGCGACCTTCTCGCCCAACTCCATTCGGATCAATGTGGTCGGGGAAGTCAGACGGCCCGGTCAAATCGAAGTTCCTCCCAATACCCCTTTAAATCAAGGCGTATTGGCTGCAGGTGGATTTAATACCCGAGCCCGAGAGGACGTGGTGGGCCTGGTGAGACTAAACCCTGACGGGACAGTCACTCAAAGAGAACTGAATATTGACTTTGCCCAAGGAATTAGTGAAGACGGAAACCCAGTGCTGCAAAACAACGACATTATTATTGTCGGCACCTCGGGACTAGCCGATTTCTCAGATACGTTAGGCACGATCGCCAGCCCGATTGCTGACTTTCTCTTTATTTTGGGAGCCCCTTTCCGCTTCCTCAACCTGTTTGACTAATTCATCTTAATTTCGAAAATTCGGGAGTGACAGCCAAGCCGATGCAGTCTTCTATTGCCACTAATCCCAATCAACCGGCAAATGCCAACCCAGAAGGTGGTATCGATTTAGGCGGCATTCTATCGACCCTTAAACGGCATATCGGGCTGATTGCTGCTGCGACTACAGTCTGTGCCGGAGCGGCAGGGGCTAGAGCCTACTTCAGCCCTCCAACCTACACCGCCAGGTTTGAGATTTTGATTCAGCCTCTCAGTGCGGAAACCGAGGTCATCCAAACGTCAATCACAGACACCACTCCCAGCCAAAAGCAAACTTCCTTATCTCTCGAAGACCAAGCTCGCATTCTCACTGGGCCGGGAGTGCTACAGCCGGTTGTGGACAAGTCGATGGAAGAGGAGATTGCGGACTGCACTCCCGCCTCGTCCTCCTCCGGGCTTTCTGAAGAAGAACTACAGCGGCGCTGCTACTCCTCGATTCGAGGGCGGCTGAATCTACGGACGACTGAAGATTCCAGAATTGTCGGTGCAGAATTACAGGGCGTATCTCGTGAAGAGACCCGCTACCTGGCCGAATTGATTTCTAAAACTTTCTTAGATTATGGTCTGGCCTCCCGCCAGAGAGATATCCGTCAAGGACTGGATTTTCTCAATGAAAAGTTGCCAGATGTGCGGCAGCGGGTGGAAAGCTTGGAAACGGACTTGGAAGTCCTCCGCCAAAATAATAATTTGATCACCCCGGAAGCGCGGGGAGGTCAATTGAATGAGCAGATCAACAATTTTGATAGTCAATATCTAGCGCTGTTGGTAGAACTCGATCAAAAAGTCGGTTTGTACGACGATCTGAGTCAGGAACTAGCCCAACGGCCTCAAGATACCTCGGTTTCACCGGCATTGAGTGAGAGTGGCCGCTATCAAGCTTTAATCTCTAATTTGCTCGATTTGGATAGCCAAATTGCAGAGGCTTCGACTCTATTTTTAGATACCAGTCCGGACATGCAGGTCTTGATTGAGGAACGCAATAACCTCTTAAATCTGCTAGCCCGTGAGGGAGCTAACGTGCAGCGCGAATTGTTGACCGAAATTGAGCTGTTAAATACCCAGAAGGCTGCCCTCGAATCAACCCTCGATGCGCTCAATGTTGATGTCGATACCTTAGCCAGTGTTAGTCGCCAGTTCACCGACTTAGAAAGGGATTTGGCGATCGCTAATAATAACTTAAGTCAACTTTTAGAACGCCGAGAAACCCTACAGATTGAAGCTGCTCAACGAGAACTCCCCTGGGAACTGGTCACGCCCCCCACCCTCTCAGCAACCACAGAAAGTTTGACCAACAGCTTGGTTTTGGGAAGTATTTTAGGAATCCTTTTGGGTACGGGTTTAGCCTTTTTACTCGATGCCCAAAAAGGAGTTCTATATTCTCCCAAAGATATCAAGCGAATTACACCAGTACCCATTTTAGGCCTCATTCCTTATAACCAAGCAGTGGGACTAGGCTATGACGAAGAATACTTACTGACCCTGTTCCCACCACTTATTCCTAGCTCCGCCTCAGGATTAAATAAGCCAAAATCTGCCAACAAAGGTGCCAGTAACGGTTCTTTGCCAAATGATGATATTTTTGACCTGAGAGAAGCTTTTCGCTCGCTAGTCATCAACATACAACAGGCGAACGAGGAAGGTTCGTTTTACTCTTTAGCGTTGAGTTCTGTCGATGAGGAATTAGCTGACTCAACCACAGCGACTTATCTTGCTTGGATGGCAGCAGAAATGGGGCATCGAGTCTTGTTGATCGATGCTGACATAGAAGGGACTTATCTCAATGAGTCTTTAGGATTACCCAACGAAAGGGGATTTAGTAATCTTCTGGCCCAAGACCTTACCTTAAAAGAGGTTTATCATCGGTCGCCCATAGAGCATAATTTGTTTGTCATGACGACTGGCCAGACGGCCCGCGATCCAGCTAAGTTGCTGTTATCTCATCACATTAGGAAACTCATCAAACAGGCCCAAGCAGAATTTGACTTGGTAATTTTCAACTGTCCTCCTTTTACTCAATATGCCGATGCTGGGTTAATTGCTGCAGAAACAAATGGTCTAGCATTGCTTTCTCATCTGGGTGCGGTTAAGTCTTACCAGTTAGAAGAAACGCTGGAAAAAGTCTGGATATCTAACTTGCCGCTGATTGGCTTCATTGCTAAAGAAATGCCTCCCAAGCTTCCTTTGCTGCCGAAGCAAAGGCTATTTGAATTCTCGAAAATTTCCTAATGTCTCTGAACTGGTTTGGATCAACGAATTTTCACTGAAGTTTATTCGAGTCTACAGGATTCCCTATTCTAGAAAACCTGGAAAATTGACAAAAACCTTGTCAAAAAAGGTTTTTAAGGCCGCTTACGACCGAGCAGCATACTTGATTCGGTAGAGCCGTCAATTCACCGTAGTTCTCAACTCTGAAACCTATGACTTCTGTTGCCTCATCCTTCCCCCCCAAAGCAAAACAGTTGGCGGCTTCTGTCCGTCTTGCTTATCCCAATCCTTATTTGGTTTCGGGCTATCCCCGAGCGTCTAAACCCTTATTTCAATCGTCTGTGCTGCCTAAATCGTTCTCACCCCAGTGGCTAGAAGTTAGCGGCAAAGGGTTGGGGGGGCTGGCTTTGACTATCGGTATTGGTTCCTTGTTGTTGAATGGAGCAGATGCTCAGTCTTCCATTCAGTTTGGATCGGTGGAAGATACTGCTCAACTGCCAACGTTAGAAGATTTTCAGGCTCGGTTTCCTGACCTTGAGATTTCAGCGACGCCAAACTTAATCCCTGAATCGCCATCAACTGTGCAGGTGATTCAGGCGGAACCGCAGCCACCATCCATCGGTAGAAGGCATGACGGCCTTTCATCCTTGCCTCGTTTTATTGTCAGTTCCAGCCAACCAAGCGTTGCCAGCAGGGCTTACAGGCAACAGCGACTGCCCGAGTTGCCTGCCCCTGTGCCGGCAACTGAGGTATCTCCCAATG
>CAZLYS010000576.1:0-3987 GCA_964563415.1 uncultured Halomicronema sp. | reverse complement strand
TCTTCTGCATAGATTTTGTTCGGGAAGTCTCTTCAATCATCTGGACTGATATCGGGTGGCGATATTGCTTCAGAAGCTCTCTCTAAGGCCGGTTTAACCAAAATTCCCGCACTATCATCATGACAATACGGGAATCAGGGAATCAGAACCGGTTAAGCCGTTTCTATCTGAGGCAGAGGAGTTGATCGAGGTCGATTTATACCCCTGGCGCTGAGTAAGTGCTCTTACCGCCGCCCCATAGTGGGCCAATGACTTTAGGCTGTAGCAAAATATGACCAGAAATTGCTACCAGATCTTCTTCTGTCAGGCTCCGCATCTTGGGATAAATGTCGGAACTCTTGACACTGGGGTGAAGTTGGGAAATTTCCGTTAACCCGTCGTAAGTAGTTGGATTCTTCAAGTAATCCACTAGAGCCTCAAGGTTGTTGCGGGGAGGCAAAGCCCCAGCTAAACTCTCAGGATCTAATCCCACCGTGGGGTTGGTTTTAGTGATTCCACTGTTATGGCAAATACTGCAAGCATAGTTGAACTGCCGACGTCCCCGATTTACTTGCTCCAAGGACAGGACTACAGTATCTCCTTGCTCATTGAGCTTGATGGTGCGCGTCGCCTCATCTAGCTCTGCTGCGAACGCGGGGGTGCTAAACAACTGGCTCATCACCAGAACCGCGATCGCAGCTAGCCAAATGCATCTCTTAAGCATGGTTCTCCTCAAAGGTATTTATGGCTAGCCAATACACAACACAGCGAACTTGTCTCACAGCGTTGACTTCCGGCAAGGCGATACGACAGACGTCAACATACCAAGATGCTTAGCCTCTAAAGCCTGCCAAAAACCTAACGCAACTGAGTGTTAAGTCCTTCTCATATTCCTTATCATGCCACCGAACGGGCTGATTCCCAAAGCGCTTCATAGATTACAGCAACTTGGGGTAGTTACCCGCTTTTAAGGAATGGTGACTTGATGATTAGAGACCGGTTGTAGCGGTTTTAAGGGCGAAGACGGAACTGGCTGGTGCAATCGAATGAGTTTGGCGAGAGTTTCTTTTAATTCGGTGCGAGGCACAATCACATCAACAAAGCCATGTTTGAGTAAATACTCGGCCGTCTGAAAGTCATCGGGCAGTTTTTCTCGGACGGTTTGTTCGATGACTCGACGACCGGCAAAGGCAATCAGAGCTTGGGGCTCTGCCACGATGATGTCGCCCAACATTGCAAAACTAGCCGTAACGCCGCCAGTAGTTGGGTGTGACAATACAGGCACGTAGAGCAATCCGGCTTCGCGGTGGCGCTCTAAGGCACCAGAAATTTTAGCCATTTGCATCAGGCTCAGCATGCCCTCTTGCATCCGGGCACCGCCAGAGGCACACACAATGATGACGGAGAGTCCTAGATCAGTGCTGTGTTCAATCAAGCGGGTCAATTTTTCGCCAACGACAGACCCCATACTGCCTCCCATAAAGCGGAAGTCCATCACCCCTAAGCCGATGGGGAGGTTGTCTAATTTACCCACGCCGGTTTGCACTGCATCGGTTAAAGTTGTCCGAGTTTGCATATCTCGGAGGCGATCGCTGTAAGCTTTGCGATCACGAAATTTAAGGGGATCTTGGGGCTGTATCTGGGCATTCAAGAGTTGCCAGGTGCCCTGATCAATCAATTGTTCGATGCGATCATCACTAAAGACGCGATGGTGATGGCCACATTCCACACACACAAACTGATTCGCCTTTAGATCTTTCGTGTAGGTCATGACCCCGCAAGCCTCACACTTAGACCACAGGCCGTCGGCAATTTCGCGCTCTTGCCGATCTTGGCTAATGGGGCCATCTTTACGCCGATTTGCAAACCAATCAAACAGGGACATATCTCTGAAAACCGTGCATATGTAGGGAAAACCTCATGACCACATGAGGGGATGAGATTTATCCTATCGGGTTTAGTTACGCCTGAGTGAATTTACTGTTGAGTAAGTAGTTGGTGAAACGGCAACGATATGCACTTTTCAGACTGAGTCAGAAGGTATACTATCGCCCAAATCCCTCAGAGAATGAACCCTGCGAAACCTCACAGGTCAGCGATTAACCTTCTTGCCTTGCAGGTAGCTGAATTTGAGTTAAAACCCAGGTTTGAAATTCTGCTGCAGGGCACGTTCAGGGTGCTTTGTCAAAAATAATGAATATTTCTAAAGCAATTGCCTCATCGATCGGCAAAGGTATCGCTGATGATGCTTTGAAGGATGCCGACAATGGTATTTGGTTGCAGACATTACCGATCGCGACGCAAAGCGCTTGGCAACGGCGGTTTTATTGTATTCGCTGGGTTGATCGTTTGGCTGAGCAAGATCTCATTGTGCAGCCGGGGGGAAAGCAGTTTCCGGCGTTTTACCAAGCTTGGCAGATGTTGCGTCATCGGGGCCAACTGGCTGATGACGGTCAGCGCTGGCCAGTGTTGCAAGTGCTAGCTGAAGATTGGTTTCAAACCAATCCTGCTAAACACCAAGCTGAGATTATGGCTTGGGATGAATACTTAGACGCGATCGCCGATTATCACCGCTCGCCGCTGATTATCGATCGCTTAGCAGATTACGAAGTCATGCTGGATCGGTTAGCGGGTAGTTGTTTTCAGCTATTGCCCGATTTGCAACAACATCAACGGGCGATCGCGCGACAGTTTGGCTGGGTGGATCAGTTTTATAACAACTTGCGTGACCTTTACGAAGATGCCCAGCAAGGGGTTTGTTACTTTCCAACCGAGGTATTGGCTGAGTTTGGCCTCACGAGACAAGCCATTCTCGACTGTAGTTGCCTAGACCATGCGGGATATCAACCCCTAATGCAGTTTTGGGTGGAAGACTATCTGCCGCGTTTGCGACAGCATCGTCTTGCTCTGGGGCAGGCTGAAGACTTGCAGCCTGCGTGGCAGCAGTTGACGGTCTGGTTTAGCCATCGCTATCGGCGTATCGAACGAGTCATGCGAGAGTGCGAGTACGATTTTGTCGTTTTTGCGCAGCAGTATTGGCCTGCAGTCGCGAGTGAACTTTCTGCTCAATCCTTCTAACGGTTTCCTTGCCGAGGGGAGATAACGCATAGCACTGCCTGCCCAAAATTGGCCATCAATGACGCTTTGATCAGCGCTTGCGAGTTTACCGAAGCACCTCCTGCGGCCACGATATTGCATGTGAACTGACAGTTTGGACATTACTGGCAGCTCGAACATTATAGAAAAGCTGAGCTGGCTAATGTTCATGGGAGCAACCGATCCACTTGAGATACGACAAAAAGCCCTAGCGGCAGTAGACCGCGATGAAAGTCGCTTGGGCCTCAAGCCTATCTACCGCCGTCGTATCACGGCTCACGGTGTTCCACCCATCGCCATACAACAGTGATGCTTTGAGTGGGTCTGGCTCTATGGCTTGGTGGAACCACTGGCCGGTGAGTCCTTTTTTGGGGAGTATTCGCGGCTTGACCACCCATGCTTTAGCAAGGTCTTCTTGGCGGCTTTTGCCTGCGAGTATTCCAACCCTGATGAGATGCCTATCATCCAACTGGATCAAAGTGCTGTCCATCGGGCCGCCGATTCGGAAAGACCACCGAATGTCGCGTTTTACGTTCAGCCGCCTTACAGCCCAGAGTTGAGTCCGATTGAGCAAGTATGGGTGCTCTTGAAAGGGCCGTTATCAAATCAACTCTGGTTAGACCTCAATGAGTTACAGCAAGCGTTATCTCATGAACTGAGGCAACTGACGCGAGCCGCTCTGCGCTCGTTCACCCGGCGCCTGCTGGAAGCTTTTTCCTGGGCTGGGATCACTTGCCAAGCCACTTGAGGCGAGGCGTCCCAAAACTCAAGTGGTATTACATCACGGTTTGATGCGGTTACGATGCCTTAACCCAGCTGGCTTATTTCACAGCGGCAAGCAGCTTGCTATGGTGAATAGGGCACTTTCCCATACTCTGGGACGGCACTCGCCGGGCAAGATGGCCAGAGCTC
>CAZLYS010000575.1:0-3990 GCA_964563415.1 uncultured Halomicronema sp. | reverse complement strand
TGAGGCGCGATCGCACTTGCGAAAGTTCTGATTCCAAGCGATCGATCCGTGATTCGAGACGCAGATTTGTTCCCTGCCCCCAACTACTAAAGGACAAACCTAGCCAGCACATCAGTCCTAGCAGCATCGTCAATAGAATTCGTTTCATATCAATCTATATTTGAGAGCTGGCCAGAAAATGCTTTTGCTATATTGCTAACCTTAGTTAAGGGTGTGGGCAATTTGAATCAACATTCCCTTCTACAAAAGGCACCTCCATCATGGCTTATGTCCACGAAATTAAATTTTTCAAGCAAGACGATCACATCTATGCCGCTCTTTACGATCAGCCTACTCCCATTGGTGAGTTTTAGATTAAGAATCTCCCGGCAACTGAAATCGGCATCGACCAGCTACCTAGTAACGTAGATTTTGAAAAAAAATATCCTGTGCAAGCATTAGGCATCAAACCTTTTCCGGTATCAAAACCCTTATTTGACTTTATCGATGTAGCAGCTAAGGTAGCCTGGGAGAAAGGGGCCGAGTTGGCGATGAAAGCAGTTTTTCCGAACAGCTAACCGTCCCTAGAGTAATTCTGGGAGGGAAATCATTGTGACGTTTGATCAACTCCAAGCTATATTGCTAGCGCTTTCTCCTCAAGAAAAGGCACTGGCGATTCAAGTGCTGCTTGCCAACCTCAGTGATACCTGGGTCGGGATTGAGAAAAATCCTGGTGTGATGGGGGGAGATGCCTGTATCCGCCAAACTCGGATTCCAGTTTGGTTGCTGGTCAGTCTACGTCAGCAAGGAGCAACCGAGGCTTTTATGCTGGAAGATTATCCCGAACTGTCAGCGGCTGATTTAGCCCAGGCTTGCCTCTATGCCAACACGCATCAAGCTGAAATTGACACTGCTATTCAACGGCAAACGGCGGCTTGATGATGGCTCAGCTGTATGCAGTGAAAGCAGGACTCGCTATTGATTAAATTATTGCGAGAACTAAAGCGTTCAAAAAGCAGTGTCAATTGAGTCGAGGATTGCAAACTTCCAATTTTGAGTATCGAACCTTGAACAGTGAACTCAAGCTTTCCTGCCTTCATGAGAAATTAGTTCTTTTTAAAACATCTAATGAGCACTTCTCAAAGCTCGAAATTCACTACCCCTACTGATTTCTTCGCCCTTTCCAAAGTCCCTGAACGTCTTTCAAAGAACCTATTTTCTCAGAAAACTTGGGATCCAGTTCATTCATCAACATAAGAGCCGCCAACACAAAAGCACCCAATATAAGATAAGACAGCTCTTCATTACTAATTTTAATAGGCAATGGTAGTTTTGTAATTAAAAGAACAAAGATAAATGGTAAGCTAACCAAGCCAATCAAACGTGTAATCCTGTTAAGTCTACTCAATATAACTTCTTTAGTAGATATTGCATCAATTTTCGGAGTTTCCAACCTAGTCAGTGAGTGATAATCGCCTTTTAATATTTTAGCAAAATCATCTAACAGTCTTTCTTTAAGATGGATGTGGGTATCTATCATCGGCTTGTAGACCCAAATTTGAAGAGAACGATAATAGTTGGCAATCTGTCTATAATCTTTTTCTAGTAAAGCCCTTTGGTAAGGATTATTGACCGGTAACCGCCTTGGAAGATAGGTTTCAAAACATGACGCGATAGTAGAAAGTGAAATGACAATGTCACTTTGAATATCTACATCAACCAATAGGTAATATTCATCTTTCTTTGGCGTGAGGCACTCAAAAATCCAGATGAATTCATAGATCAGAAAATAATCAGGAAAAACCTTAATTGCAGATTTCTCAGGATTGAGAAGACCACTAAAAAGCCAAGTATTACCCAAAAATCTAGAAAAAACTATAAAGATACACATAAATGTAATAGTACTCAATTGTGGCAACAGAATAGAAGCTATTAATACGTCGAAAAATACCAAGCTTAGTCCACTATAGTTTTCGCGGAAACCTGGAGTAAACGTAGTAATAAAGATGATCCCAACAGGGGCTAAAAACAAATAGTATGAAGAGAGGTTAAAGCTAGCTTCGTAATTCTTTAGGACAGAAATATCATCGAATTCAGCAAGCCATTTATTAAAGAGTAGACTTGAAGGCTTATGCCTTCTAAGTAGCCATATCCAAAAAGCTAATATCAAAAAAAATAAAAATATGCAGCTACTAACAAACACAAGTGGCGCTATAATGTAAGGAGTTTGAGGTTTTCCTGACGAGAAGATCTTGTCACTCCAGGACACTCCCCAATTCGCAGCGAAGACCACTCCTGAGAGTAACACTCCGTTTCCAACAAAATCATGAATCTTTGAGATTTTGTTAGTCAAAGATAGGCATTCAAAATATCTCTCAATAATATTTTTTTTGTAAGGATTGAAGCTCTCTTTTCTCTCTTCACTTAAATTCTCAAAAAAAGAGTTGACATACTCCTTAGATTCTTCGTAAGAGTCGACTGTTTGGCGAATAAAAAAATCTTTCTCGAAAAACAAGAAAAAGAACCTTTCAAACAACTTCTTGAAAGGAGATCTATGAGTCCTTCTAGATATTAGGTCTGGTAAATCTACTTCTTCTCTAGTAGTTGGTTGATCGCTTGTGGATTCGACGTCACTTGTTAAGTAGTTTCTTGGTGTTTCTTGGACTTTATCGTAATGTTGGTCAGTAAGATTGTTTTCAGAATTCTGTACACGGCTAGAGGGCTGAGTACTCATCATCCTCAGGCTCCATTCACGTTATTCAATAGCTCATAATTAGCTTGATGCCATTTACATCTTATGCGGTACTTGAGTATAAATTACTAGACGATACTTTTTTTAAGAAAACACGCCCTTGATCTACTGTAGGCATATACGTGAAGCATCGCTAAATTTATTAAATTGATAAGTTACTTCGCCTCAATCACCTGCACGCATCAAGTTTTTCTTGCTAGTAACTATTAATTACATTGGAACAAACTACTCGGCTTGCAGGATCGCGACTCGTCCATAGCGCGGATCAATTTCGATGCCCCAGATGTGGAGAGTGCGATCGCTATCCAGGTCATATGCCGCTGACTCGCCAGGGCTCAGGGTTAGACAGGTTTCAAAAATAGCTTTGCGATGTTCTAACGGTAAAAATGTGGTTTCTCCCACGTTGAGTGCAGCTTCGTTTTGAAAGGAGAGACGCCCTTCATGATTAAGAATCCCCGCAGCGGTCGGGCAATGGTCGCAAAAGCTCACTGATAAAAACCAGCGGGCATCGGCAATGCGGTCAAATACCCGCTCCGGACGTGGATGCTGCAACACCCGATAGCCACCTTCTACCGAGAGAATGGTGCCGCCCAAAAATCCACAAACCACATTGGTATTCGGAGTCATCGCTGCCCTCCCAGATTAGAGTCGAGTACTCAAGCTAACAATGCACTGGGCTAGCTAGCTATGTCAGTATTCACAAGTGTTGACCGTTACTATGGACACTGATCAATTTAGAGATACTAAGACGGTAGCGTAAGCTGTCATCCCATCGGTGACGGGCAGGGGGGAGGGGGAGCAAGGGAGCTGGAAACTGGAAGGGTATTGTGATATCTGCCATGCAGTACTAGTCATTGAGTTGTTCGTTGAGCAGTAGCGCGATCGCGGTTCGCCATACCAAATAGCCCCGGTCATTCAAATGTAGACCATCGGTTGTGAGGTCAGGCCGCAGCATTCCCTCCCCATCGGCAAAGAGGGGATATAGGTCGAGATAATAAACATCTTCATCTTGAGCGACGTTGGCGATCGCGATGTTGACGGCTTGAATGCGATCGTTCGGTAGTTGCAGAAGGCGATCACGACCTTCCCAAGTGGCACGCTCAGCGCCATGGGGCAAAATCGATTGCACAATAATGTTGGCCTCTGGGTGCTGCTGTTTCAGATACTGCACCGACTTGGCAAGATTTTGGGCGACTTCTTTTTCTGGCTGTTGTGCAATCAAATCGTTGATGCCTACCATGACAAAAATAGTGTCAAGC
>CAZLYS010000574.1:0-3992 GCA_964563415.1 uncultured Halomicronema sp. | reverse complement strand
TGATTTTACAATCACAAACCGACCCGAGGCACCCAGCAAGCTGAACTGGAACAGATCTAACTCAGTATCGTAGCGATTTCCGGAGGTACCCCTCGTCCGCCATAAAAACTCCTCCTTATGAGAAAAATTAAAGTCATCCTGGGCATCTATTTTAGGATTGTAACCGCTGATTGAATCGGAGATGTTGAGGTTATCATAATTCCAAAAATCATCGTTGTGCCAAACACCCAGATTAATGTCTGAATCGGCAGGCTCATCATCGGGAATGCCCCTTACAGTCCTGGAAATCACACCTCCAATATCCAAGGACCAGCCTGTACCGACCCAACCCGATCGGGAATCTACTTTAATGCCTTGCGTATTGTAACGCAAGGCCAGATTAATACCGGCTTGCGTAGTGATTTGCTTGCTGTACAGAGGAATACTAATGTTGGGTTGCCCGGTATGGAAATCAACAGGCACCTCTTCAAAGGTCATTAGGTTAGCTACCGTAGGGGAAGGAGGAATGACTTCGGGCATTTCCTGGGCTTGAAGCATATAGCCACACAGGCATGCCAAAAAACTGAGCAAGAGCTTTTGCATTGGTTATCTATTTGAACTGAACGGTTTGGTTAAGTCAAGACCCAATGAGGGCTTTGACACAGGTTAGTTAGGCCGGAAAGCCAAAGGTGAGCAGTGAACTTCAAAAAAATACTATTCTTTTTACTCCAAGCCAGAATAGTTGTGTAGCATGTATTTTCTAGCAAAAACCACTGGGCTTTACAGCCTTCTATTGGCAAGAGGAACATTCTGAATTACTCAAGCACTTCAATCACAAGACTTAATTCCAGTTCCATTCAGTAGTCAAAATTGTACATTCGCTCGTTTCAACTTGTTTTCCTTATCCAGGTAAATTGTATAACCCGTGAATGGAAGGTGAGGGAGTTTTCTAAGTTTGGCATCCTCTGAAACTATATCAACCATAAAGAGAACAGGAATTTTGAGGGAGTCTCCTAAGGCGATGTAGCGATTAGTTTTGTCGACCAATGCTTTAATGGCATCGGGCATGTTCACTTTACTGTTCAATACAATCTCTTTCTCTATTTCATCTATAAGCACAGCAAATATATCCTGGTAGCTTCCAGCTTTGGCAATTGAATTCTGGTTGATAACACCTTCGGCTATGGCTTTCTGTACTTCTCTATCAAAGGAGTAAATAATAGGCTGCTCGGAGGCACAAGCACCGATTAAACCTATAAAAACGAGCAAGTAAAACTTCGTCATGTTAACATTAATTGCTTACAAGGTATTCCTATCAATAGACAATCATAAAAATCGAACCGATCATTCTATGCTGTCCTCACCCAAATAAATCTCCAACACTACGTTATCCCCTTCCTCGACAATTATTCCTTCAATTTTCATCGTCAAATACCCAATAAAAGACACCTTAATATCATGCTCACCCGCTGAAACGGAAAAGCTGAAAGTACCATCATCGGCTGAAAACATTCCATTCTCTTCTTGCAAAAAATGGAGAATGGCCATTTCCATAGGCTCACCACTTCTACGGCTCATCACCTTACCGGAAATCACGGTAGTCTCTTGGTTCCTGGTGACGGACCGGATACAATAATGCCCCTTGATCTTGAGCTTATCTTCACTGAAGTTAAACTTCAGGTCTTTGTTACAAATACTACCTGGATTGCATGAGACAAGCAGGCAGATAAGCATTAGAAAAAGCGCTGGTTGACTTGATTTCATTTTTAATGATAAGGAAAGAGAGTTATGCAATCATGACCGTTTAGAATCCACTATCTATATTAACAATGGGAGCAGTATTGCTGCACCTCCTCCTCGGAAATACCCAATTTTGAATAAGGCACACCATAGCCAGTATTAAGTACCCTGTAGTACTCCTTTTTTTGAGCCGCTGAAGAGAGCCGTTGATTGACCCAACGATGTGCCGCCATCTTTGGCTTGTCATCTAAATAACTGATCAGAATGACCCGTTGATTAATGGGAATGGTGTTTAAATAAGCCGCTTTTTCGAAATAAAACCGGGCCTTTTCTGTCTGCTCTAACCAATAGGTTTCGATAAATGGTTCATTGATGTCAGAGAACCTGTTTGCTTTGTTGTCATAGGAAAGAAAGCGCTTGAAAATAAAGGTAGAATCGGCTTCGCTGACCAATTGCGCATTGGATTCACCAGCTGTCAAAAGCACGAAACAAAAGACAAGTAAAACCCTCATAGGTAAAAACTAGAGCCTACATTAATCATTATTCTCCTCACAATGCCTTTATAACCAAACTCCGCTTCATTGGTCAATTATAGGCTCTCCATATAGCCTGATTACATCTCCGGTCCTCCACATAATATATACCGAAAGCCCTGAGTAAAACAAGGTCCCGACTACGTATAGCAGAGTCTGAAACCAGGAAAACTTCTTCTCCAAAATTATTCTGGTTCGTCCATTTTTAAAACAACCATTGTATCCAACGATTAACACCGCGAGGGTTAACGCTAAACTAAAATAGGCTGATATTACCTGACCAAAGCTTTTGAAGTACAGATAGCCGAAAAGTGTCGAAAGATTTAGCCCATGTAGGAAATAAGAGATGAAAAAGGAGTGCTTTATAGGGTCTAAACCTTGCAGTATTTTTGTATTGAGATAAACGGTCTTATCTAATAACTGATACCACCCATAAAAGATCATATCGAATGGGTTAGTTAATAATTCCTTTTTCTCTTCTTCCAATGTTCTAATTCTGCTTTCCCATGCAGTTCCCAAGTCATATCATTAAAAACGAAGTTATCTAAATCTTTGTCAAAGAGTTAGCATTTGAAGAATGCTTAATGCTTTCAAAACCAAATACAAGTCTTGCCTTAAAAATTACCTGATTCAGACATTTGTATGACCAGTCTCACCGCCAATACAGTGAAGGACAACCAAAATCCAAAAATACACACCATCGCTTTTTTCCTTAGGGCATTCACTTCAGGCTCTCCTGCGTCTAAAACTTCTCTCTCCATAAAGGGTAGCCAAAATTTACCAATTTCGTCCAACACCGGAGAAAGAGAATTTCGCTTGTACATATTATTGCTTGTCTCCTCACCTAGGTCCAAATGATCAGGCAGTCCATTGGACGTAACATAGTACTTCCAGTGATACTTTCTTTTCACCCAAATGAATACTGATGCCAATATGAAGAGTATAAAGTCGATCATTTTTCAAGTTACTACTAAGAAATACTTTTACTGCCTAGTTGACTCCTATTCCTAATTTATGCCTAAAAGATGATTTAGTAGCCAAAACTAACCGGCTTATCAGGCTCCATATCTGACCATTCATAATCGAAGGCAATTGAATTTCGAAACCTGAAATCTCTTTTGATAATCAGGTATTTTTTTTGCTGATAATCTGCAACTATACCCAGTGTTCTCCACCATAAACTTAAGCCGGACTTTCTTAGAAAGTAAAGACTGTACATTCTTTCTCCTACTTTCCAGTCAGGATTATAAGGGATACTGAACGATTTTTTGAAGCCTGACCATTTATTAGTCTTGAATTGAAGGTAAGTATCTCCTTCATAAATAATTCTGTATTTCTCACCTTCACCAACTCCAATCATGAATACTCGTAAGCTATCGGTTTGTGCATAGGATGTTTCAGTTCCCATTAATATACCTACCAGAACCAAAATTAAAGCTCTCATTAACGAAAGGGATTGACTCTTACTAATAACTCTTCAAGCCCTCTAAAATTGGCTAATAAGAAGGTAAAACCGCTAAATATGCAGTTGACTTCACTATTCGTTAAAAAACTTATTAACGATTCAGGTATTTACTCCACCTTAATTAAAAAAATAGGCCTTTGATGATAATGGAACTCACGAACGAGCTCATAATCTGATTGAGGAAGGTCTTCGGTATAGCAGAAGTAATAGCCCGAATCAAAGCTATCCCTTTGCCTTAATACCTCTTCCCGGGCAGCTTCCAGGTAAAACACAAT
>CAZLYS010000573.1:1696-3997 GCA_964563415.1 uncultured Halomicronema sp. | reverse complement strand
GCGCCACTTCTGTTGATATAGCCAATTTTTCTCTAATTCACAACAGGTCTATTGAAGGAATAAGTGGCTGAAGCCCTTAGGATCGCTATATAAAAAGTTCTGATGAATTTGGGCAAAAATTTTACTTGAGTCGGGAGGTGAGGGGATTACTGAGGACAGTAACCACTTGAGTAAGGTCTGCTGTCCCATCGCAATGAAAATGAATAGGATCACTCTATATGATTACGCCTTCCGGAACATGTATTAAAACAGCCCTTGAAACCCGAGAAATTATCCCTTTTATTGGTGTATACGATGTCTTCTCGGCATCGATTGCAGCTAAATACTATGACGGCATTTTTATTAGCGGTTTTGGGTTTGCAGCCAGTTATTACGGATTACCTGATATTGGTTTCATTGCCTGGTCAGACATAGTAGCGTTTGTGCAACGGGTAAGAACTATCCTGCCGCAGCATTATATCTTGGTCGATATCGATGATGGTTATGTAGATACAGAAGTGGCCTGCCATGTCATCTCATTGTTAGAGGCAATAGGGGCTTCTGGTGTGATTATTGAAGACCAAAAACGTCCCCGGCGCTGTGGGCATGTAGCCGGCAAATTGCTCATGGAGATGCCGGAATTTTTAGAGAAATTGCAGAAAGTCCTAGCGATTCGTCGTGACCTGTTTGTCGTCGCTCGCACTGATGCCACCGAGGTATCGGAAATTTTACGTCGGGCTCAAGCCTATGCCGCTGTAGGGGCGGACGCCATTTTGGCAGATGGTATCCATGATTTAGCTGTCCTCAAAGCCTTGAAAGCAGAAGTGGATAAACCCCTTGTGTTTAATCAAATTGCCGGCGGCAAGTCTCCTGCCTGCAGCTTGACTGATCTCAAAAATGTTGGGGTTTCTTTGGTGAACTACAGTACGCCTTGCTTATTTTCAGCGCAGGCTGCCATTGAAGCCGAACTGCAAATACTCCATGAACGGGATGGGTATTTAGAAAAAGACAATATCGGCGTTCCGGAGTGCACTCATCACTTAAATCAGAACCTGGCAAACCGCTACAGATTGGATCGCTGACTCTCATCGCTAACACACTATCTCACTCAAGTGGAAAGAGGTTGCAGCGGTCGAATTAAAAGCCTGTGGTTAAGGTTGACCGAGTTTACAAAGCTTTCATGAATTTGAGTCCTTGCTGATAAAGGCTTAACGAATAAGGGCTTTCTAGTAGGGAGATTCTACGGATACTGTCGTTACGACGGGTATAGCTTGTCAGCCGCGGGTCTCTTTGAGTAGCAAACGTATCCCTCAAAAATGGGAATTGGCACTCCTCCAATAGATGAGGCTAGTTGGATATATCTAAGGGTTAATTATGGTTATCACAGTATCGATTGCCCAAATGCTCCAGCAGCAGGTACAGGCAACCCCCCAAGCCACTGCTCTAATGGCTCCTGACCGCTTGCCCCTCTCTTTCCAAGAACTGCTCCAGTGTGTCAGTGGCCTGGTTGCTCAGCTGAAGGCCTTGGGGATTAGTCGAGAGGATCGAATAGCGATCGCCTTACCCAATGGACCCGAAATGGCCGTGGCATTTTTAGCAATCGCAGCCGGTGCGACCTGTGCCCCCTTGAATCCCAACTACCGGGAAACCGAGTACGACTTCTATCTGTCTGACCTGGCGGCTAAGGCACTGATTGTGCAACCTGGCCATGCCGAACCGGCCAGAGTTGTAGCTCAAGCTCAAGGCATTCCCATTTTGGAAGTGTCCATTCCGCCCAAAGCTGCTGCCGGAGGCTTTACCCTAGCTGGGTTAGAGGTTGACGACACGAAGGCCCCAGTGTGGGCCGAAGCTGACGACATTGCTCTGATTCTTCACACATCAGGTACCACTTCCCGGCCCAAGATGGTGCCCCTCACCCATCGCAATCTCACTATTTCGGCCCAGAATATCGCTCAGACCTTAGCCTTGTTGCCGGGCGATCGCTGCCTCAATGTAATGCCGCTATTCCACATTCATGGGCTGGTGGGCTGTTTATTAGCCTCCCTCACCAGGGGGGCCAGCGTCGTTTGCACCCCTGGGTTTCAGGCCGATCGGTTTTTACCGTGGCTGCAGGACTATCAGCCCACCTGGTATTCCGCTGTCCCCACCATCCACCAGGCAGTGCTCGCCCAGGCTGAGCAGCAGGACTTACCCGAACATCCCCTGCGCTTGATTCGGTCGTCCTCTGCGGCCTTACCTGCCCGCGTCATGGCCTCTATCGAAGCCACCTTCGGGGTGCCGGTGATTGAAGCCTATGGCATGACGGAAGCGACCCACCAGATG
>CAZLYS010000573.1:0-1686 GCA_964563415.1 uncultured Halomicronema sp. | reverse complement strand
ACCAGTAATCCTTTGCCGCCAGCAGTACGGAAGCCCCGATCCGTCGGTATGGCTGGGCAGACCGACGTGGCGATCGCGACGATCGATGCCAATCAATTACTGCCCCCCGGTGCCACCGGGGAAGTGGTCATTCGTGGCCCCGCCGTCACCACGGGATACATCAGCAATCCAACCGCCAATAGCACCGCCTTTTTTGACGGTTGGTTTCGCACCGGCGATCAGGGCTATCTTGACGACGACGGCTATCTGTTTTTGCAGGGCCGCTTGAAGGAACAGGTAAATCGGGGCGGCGAAAAAATCTCGCCGTTGGAAGTAGATGAAGCTCTGATGGAGCATCCGGATGTGCATCAGGCGGTTGCCTTTGCAGTCCCCCATCCCACCTTAGGAGAGGACATGGCGGCAGCTGTGGTGCTCAAACCGTATGGTCAGGTGACCCCTCAGGCCTTACGGGATTATCTATTCGGGCAAATCGCCGACTTCAAAGTACCCAGCCAGATTGTGATCGTCACGGCAATTCCCAAGGGCGCTACCGGTAAATTGCAACGTATTGGTCTGGCAGATAAGCTTGCTGATCACCTGACAGCAGACTTTGTCGCCCCTCGCACCGAGGCGGAGGCCGCGATCACAGCAGTTTTTCAAGAGATTCTGAGATGCGATCGCGTGGGCGTGACCGAAAACTTTTTCGTGCTGGGAGGAGATTCCCTGAAAGGCACTCAGGTTATGACTCGGCTCGTGGCTCACTTCGGGGTGGTTCTGCCCAATACGGTCCTCTTTCGCTATCCCACTGTGGCCGAATTGGCTCAAGAAATTACATCGCAACTGCCAACGTCAGACGCTGTTGTGGATGAACTGGTCGCTGAGCTAGCAGGACTTGATCCGGACGCCCTGGAACGACTACTCGCGGCTGGAGATGGATAACGTATGGCACCAGCAGACAACTCAATGTCTTCTCTGGAGCCTGAAGCCCAGAGAAGCTCCAACGCCCCATCAATGGCCTTAGCCGCCAAGCTGGCCCAGTTAACGCCTGCCCAACGCCAGCGTCTGCAGCAGGCTCTGGGAAAACCGCCAATCAGCGGTCATGAGCATCTGGCTCAGGCGCTCAAAACCTTAGGTATTACCCATGTGTATGGTATTTCGGGCGTGCCAATTGACCAAACCCTGGGCTGCTGTGCAGCAGCCGGTTTGCGCGTTATTGGTACACGCCACCAGCAAGGAGCAACCTTAATGGCAGTCGCCCAAAATTATGCGGCCGGGCGCTTGGTGGCAGCAGTTATAGTCTCTTCCGGACCAGCCATTACTAACACCCTGACAGGGATTTTAGTGGCCTCGCAGAATGCCTGGCCGTTGCTTATTCTGGCTGGCGGCAGAGGGGAGGGGCCACCTGGCAGATTTCAAGAGTTGACGTCTTTGCCCCTGATTGAACACATTACAAAGGTTGCCTGGCGAGTTTCTAGCGTTGCCGATATAGCTTCTAAATTAGCCGATGCAGCTCAGCTAGCCATGTGCGATCGCCCGGGCCCTGTCTTTATTGATTTCGATCAGGCGGTTCTGTCCCAATCGGCACCTCGGAGTGTTTCCCTGGTGCCACCCAGTAGATCCATCCTCTCAGTGGATAGCACTGCCATTGACCAGGCAGTCACCCTCTTGCAACAAGCCCAACGCCCCTTGCTAGTTATTGGTAAAGGG
>CAZLYS010000572.1:1549-4000 GCA_964563415.1 uncultured Halomicronema sp. | reverse complement strand
ACTCTGAGCGAAGTTGGAGACAGTGCAGTCGGGAATGGGGGCAATGTTGAAATCGCGGCGCGATCGCTGACGGTGCGTAACGGGGCCAATATTTCTGCTCAAACTGCGGGCAACGGCAATGCGGGCAACCTCATCATCAGTGTTGCTGAGGCGGTCAGTCTTCAGGAGACTGATGCGGCGGGTCGCCCGACGACAATTGCCGCTGGTAGCGAAGTGACCGCTACTGGGCGAGGTAATAGCATTCGCATTACAGCTCCAGACTTACAGGTGCTGGATGGCGCGGTGTTGGAAGCCAGCACCCGTAACGACCAACCCGGCGGCGACGTCGTGCTTGATCTGGGGGAACTCGCCCTCCTCAGAGGGGGACAAATTGCGACGAGTAGTGCTGGCAGTGGGGCTGCTGGCACCATTCAAGTTGATGCTAGCGACGGCATTCGTGTCTCAGTCGACAGTCGGCTCTCGGTGCAGTCTCAGGCAGATGGCCCGGCTGGCAACATTTTGATCGGTCTAGGCAAACCGACCCCGACGCTGCGGTTAGAAGATCGAGGCCAAATCATTGCTGAGTCGGCGGCAGTGGATGGGGGTAACATCACCATTGCCCTCGGTGATTTGCTACAACTCCGCAACAATAGCCTCATCTCTGCGTCGGCGGGTACAGAACGTGCTCCAGGTAATGGCGGCAATATCACAATTAGCGTGCCCTTTATCATTGCAGTGCCTGCTGAGAACAGCGACATTGCGGCAGATGCGTTTGAGGGCACAGGGGGCAATGTGAGCATCACCGCTCGCGGCGTTTTTGGCATTGAACCCAGGCCCCAGCGCACGCCCCTGAGCGACATTACTGCCAGTTCGGAGATTGGCATCAGCGGTACCGTCATCTTTGATGTGCTCGATACCGGCTTTATCGAAAACAACTTAGGCGACCTGTCTGACGACCTGGTTGATACAGCGCTACTGACCGCCGGTAGCTGTATCGCTAATGCCGACAATGGCAGTCAAGGCTCATTCATCGTGACGGGAGGCGAAGGATTACCGCTGCAGCCAGGGGGCAATGTTGTTTCGGCCTATGCGACGGGCACAGTACAAAGCATTAACGATGCCGCGATCGCGCCGTCACCTCTTCAAGAACCGCAAGGCGTTTATCAGCTCGCGGATGGTCGCTGGGTGCTCAGCCATGCCTGTGCTGACAGTGATGCTGACGACAATATTTAAGCTAGTTTGAGCAAACTGAAAAAGACTCGGTAATCGCGCCAGAGAACCGGAGCCCCATGATATTCTCCGCAGCAAGAATGAATGAAAGGTGCGGAAGATGCAAAATCTTGGAGCCAACCTAGCAGTCATCTCTTCCCTGACGACGGTGCTCGCCACTCCAGCAGCAGCCCAGCTTGTGCCTGACAATACCTTGGGCGGCGAGTCGTCAGTGGTTACGCCTGATATCCTGATTGACGGTTTGCCTGTGGACCTGATCGAAGGCGGGGCCGAGCGCGGCAGCAATCTCTTCCACAGCTTTTTAGAGTTCAATATCGATGAAGGGCAGCGGGTTTACTTTGCGAATCCGGCAGCGATTGAAAACATCCTCAGCCGCGTCACCGGCGGCGACGCGTCAAATATTTTTGGCGCCTTGGGCGTTGACGGACCTGCCAATCTCTTCTTGCTGAATCCGAACGGGATTGTCTTTGGCCCTGAAGCGACTCTGGATATTACGGGCTCCTTCCATGCCTCAACAGCAGACGCCATTGCGATTGGTGAGGGTGTCTATAGCGCTACCAATCCTGAGCAAAGCAGCCTCCTTACGGTTGACCCCAGCATTGCATTCACTAATTACTTAAGCGACGAATCTGGCGACATCACTAACCAGGGACAGTTAGCGGCACAAGGCGATCTGACACTGGCCGCGAACAACCTGGACTTGCAGGGACAAGTGGCGGCGGGCGGTGAGTTGTCCTTGCTGGGGCTCGATACGGTGCAGATTCGCGATACGGCGGAGGTGCCGTTTATCGGGTTTGCGGGGAGTGACTTGCTGGTGCAGGGCAATGAGCAGGTCGATATTGTGGCGCTGAGCCATCCTGACAGTGGGTTGTCCAGCTATGGCGATATGGTACTCAGGTCGGCCAATCCAGCGGGTGGTGATGCCCATTACTTTAGCGGCGGCAGCTTTCGAGTTGAAACTTTGAATGGAGATGTCGGAGATCTGTATAGCCCGATTGATCCGATTATTCGATCGCGAGGAGACGTTGAGATAGGTTTTTACTCAGGGGCGTCACTCCATATTCTGGCGGGTGGCTCGGTCTCGTTCAATTCGGGTGGCATTATTGCTCCTGATCCGGGAGCCGCAGGGGTCGATTTTTTGCAAGAGACGATTACTCTATCGGATGGCACTGTGATTCAAATCGACGGTGGTGCTCAGCCAACGCTCGATGTGCGGGCAGGGGTTGATCCTGCCGTGATTGG
>CAZLYS010000572.1:0-1533 GCA_964563415.1 uncultured Halomicronema sp. | reverse complement strand
ACCCCCCTGGTTTTTTTCCGGCGCTCGGTTTACAAATCGGCAATCAACCCTCAAGTGCCGACATCAATGTGGCTTTTATCGATATGGCAGCAGGCAATGGCCTCTTGTTGCTGACTAACCAGTATGAGCCGAACCCAAATCTAACAGGTGATATCACCATCACGGGCGTTAGTACATTCCTCGGTGCATCGGGCATTAACGGTTCACCAACAATTCCTATTTTTGGTGCAGACCCTGGAGTCATCTATATCGACGCTCGCAATGATGTGCAGATTATCGATAGTGTGATTCAGAACTCCGGGCGGGGCACCGTTGGCGATGTCGTCATCAATGCAGCAGAGAACATTCGCTTAGAGCAGGTTGCTCAACCCACAGGTATTTCGGCCAACTTGAACATTGGCCAAATGGGCACCGGCGGTGATATTCGCCTCACTGCTAATACCTTGAATGTGCTGAATGGGGCGCAGCTACAAACGGGGACCCTGGGTAATGGCAATGCGGGGGATATCATCATCAAAGTTAGCGATCGCGTCCTGTTTGATCAGGGCACGGCAATCAGCGCGGTAGCCGTGGGGGGTACGGGCCAGGGGGGCGACATTCGCATTGACGCCAACACCGTCGAACTGCTGAATAGCTCTCAACTATTGGGTAATACTTTTGGCACTGGCAATGCGGGCAATGTCATTGTGAATGGCCGCGATCAGGTTCGCTTAGACAATACGAGTCAGGCGAGCAGTCGAGTTTCTTTTGGAGCTGCGGGCATGGGTGGCAATGTTGAAATTGTTGCCACTACTTTGGAAGTAACCAATGGTTCGCAACTGCTTGCCGATACCAATGGCGTCGGCGATGCAGGCAATGTCATCGTCAATGTAACTGACTCAGTCGCCCTTCGAGGACGCAGCTTGGACGGGCAGTTTGTCCCGTTTGTGTCTAGTCAGGTAAACCTAAACGGCATCGGTAGTGGAGGCAACGTTGAGATTACGGCCAATACCGTTGAGCTAGATAACGGCGGGCAGTTTGTAGCAGCGACTCAGGGCAGAGGCGATGCTGGTGATGTGGTGATTAATGCCCGAGACTCTATCCGGTTAGACAATACCAGTACTGATTTACGCAATCGCAGTGGTGCTTTCAGTACGGTAGAAGCTACCGCAGTGGGCAATGGCGGTAGTGTGCGGGTGACGACAGACACACTGACTGCCCGCAACGGCGCTCAGCTACAAACCAGTACCCGGGGTGACGGTAATGCCGGTAACGTGCGGATTGAGGCAACGGATACAGTGCTATTTGAGGGCACTAGCATCGATAGTCAGATTCCGAGTGCGGCCTTAAGCGAAGTTGATGCAGGGGGAATGGGCAATGGCGGCGATATTGAGATTACGGCTAACAGTCTCACCGTACGTAATGGCGCCAATATCTCTGCTCGAACTGCGAATATTGGGAGTGCTGGTGATGTGCGCATCAACACGGAAGGGGCAGTGTTGTTTGATGGCACGAGTCCAGATGGCCAAGGCCCGAGTGCAACTCTGAGTGAAG
>CAZLYS010000571.1:0-4000 GCA_964563415.1 uncultured Halomicronema sp. | reverse complement strand
TACTGGGAGGTGCGGAAGAAGGAGATAGGCCTACTGCTAATCTTTGTACGCCAGGTACGCATGTGCACATGGCAGATACGCTCCTCACAGATCACTGCTTACCCTCCTCCTCTCAAACCTACCGTGGAGACCAGTGGGTAAATGTATATGTGGAAGTATATGGTGATTCTCTCATCAGACATATAGTGGAAGGGGATACAGTACTCACCTATACCCTCCCCCAAATAGGTGGAGGAGTGGTGAATGGATTTGACCCAGAGATGAAACCAGATGGAGAGCTACTGGGGAACGGATATATCTCTCTTCAAAGTGAAAGCCATCCCGTCCAGTTCAGAAACATTGAAATTCTGGATCTGAGTGATCAGTTCTCCGGGAAATAATCTGTATTGAATGCTTTTGGGAGAATAGGTATATTTAAGTAATACCAATAAGCGATTAACATGAGCAGTTTCAGGTTACGTCCCCGCTTCCAGATGAAGTCTCCTCATACGCCTGAGGAGATACAGGCATTCATTCAGGAAAAGTTGGATGAGGGGGAGGACCCGATAGTGGGATCTATGATCCCCGGACATATTTTTCTCCGTATCCATCAGGATCAGCAGCATTATTGGTCTCCACGCTTATCCCTCAGCCTGGAAGAGCAGGCATGGGGTACCCTCATTAGAGGTTTGTATGGTCCCGCGCCTAATGTATGGAGTCTGTTCTTATTTGGCTATGCTGCGGTAGGCATCCTGGCATTGTTTGCCGGGATCATTGGTAGTTCACGCCTAAGCCTGGGCATGGAAGCCCCTATCTTATGGGTGATCCCCGGACTGGCAGGAATAGCGTTAATCTTATACCTGACTGCACAGATGGGACAAAAAGTAGGGGCAGAACAGACCTTCACCCTTCACCACTTTTTGCATAACGCACTACATAAAAAAGCTCAAGTCGTATAACCTAACATCCACCCAATGAAGAACATCAACCTATTCTTATTACTCATAGGTATTTGGGCAGTTGCCTTTCTCCCAAAACAACCTACAGCTAGTGATGCCCTCACCGGTGCCTGGAAAACCATAGAAGTAAATGGAGAAGCTGTTCCGGTAGACATTACCTACATTTTTGCTTCTGGCTACGGCATGTATTCCGTTTATGACCTGGAGAAAAAACAGTTTCTGGAAGCGGCAGGAGGATCTTATGAGGTAAAGGATAATTCCTTTTTGGTTTCCGTAGAATACCACACCACAGATACTTCTCAGGTAGGCAAAACCATTATCTTCTCACTGACCGCAGGTGAAGACGAAACCATGCTGATGGAGGGGGAAGATAGTAAGGGAGAAAAAATAAGTATTCTCCTAAAAAGGTTAGACTATGGGGATACTCCTTTAAGTGGAAACTGGCGCATAAGCGAGAGAATGCGAGAAGGTGAAATGAGAGCCATGCGTCCCGGTCCACGTAAGACCTTGAAAATTCTTTCTGGTACCCGCTTCCAGTGGGCAGCCATCAATCCTGAGACCAAACAATTTAGGGGAACCGGTGGTGGAACCTATACCTTTGAAAATGGGAAATACACAGAAAACATAGAATTTTTCTCCAGAGATAGTAGCCGTGTAGGCATGAGTCTGGAGTTTGACGGATCTGTAGAAGGAGAGGCCTGGACCCATTCAGGTTTCAGCAGTAAAGGCGCTCCGATAAAAGAAATTTGGCGAATAGACGCCTATTAAAATTAGGGATCATTTCCATACCCAAAACCTGCGAATCACCTTCGCAGGTTTTTTGTTTTTGTGACCTTCCTTCTAAAACCGCATCAAAATGGACATAAACTGACCACATATGATATTTCCTATTCATTAGAAAATGGATATATTCCCAAAAACCATATTATCCGAGAACTAATTTATATTTCGAATTATGAAATACTTAAACCTTACTCTTGTGCTTTTCCTGAGTATGTGTGTAGGATTACAGGCACAAACTACCTCCCAACCTTGGGCTATAGGAATAGGGGGAGCTTCTCTTAGAGATGCAACAGATGTTCCATTTGGTGATTTCAAAGACGATGATAATGGATTGGCCATCCAACTACAGATTGCCAGATCCCTAAACTCATCCTTTAACCTGGCCCTCAACTCCGGGATTTCCTTTAAAAACGTGGAGCAGAGAGATGCAGACGATGTATCAGACATTGACCTATTACTTCAGTACAGACTGGATAATGGATACATCATCAAGGAAGACTATTGGTTTGCGCCCTATTTACAAGCAGGTATAGGAGGAAACTTTCTGGACTTTGGTGATATAGACATGAATTACCATGTACCTGTCGGAGCAGGAATAAGGTTCAGGCTTGACCAGACCCTCTCTCTGGACCTAAATGCAACCTATAAGCCCAGCATTTCTGATGCCACAGATTATATGAGTCTTAACGGAGGACTCATTGCTCGTCTGGGAGCCGGAAAGAACAAAGACTCAGATAAGGATGGCATCATAGATTTAGAAGATGCTTGCCCTTATGTAGCAGGTACTGCAGCTACACAAGGGTGTCCAGACAGGGATGGAGACGGGGTAGCAGATAATATGGATGTTTGTCCTGACACGCCGGGGACCATCAAAGGCTGTCCTGACTCAGATGGTGATGGCATCGCAGACAAAGAAGACCTTTGTCCTGAGGTAGCTGGTATTGAAGCATTCCTGGGATGTCCAGATACTGATGGAGATGGTATAAAAGATAGTAATGATGCCTGTCCAAATGTTGCCGGGCTTAAGGAACTATCTGGCTGTCCTGATGCGGATGGGGATGGAGTAAGAGATAGCGAAGATGCTTGTCCCGAGCTTGCTGGACTAATAAGTCTGAAAGGATGTCCAGACACTGATGGAGATGGAGTAGCAGATCCCGATGATGACTGTCCTAAAGTAGCCGGATTAGCCGAGTTTAACGGATGTGTAGACACCGATGGAGACGGAATCAGAGACCTGGATGATAGATGTCCTGAAGAAGCAGGCGTAGAAGCCCTGAAAGGCTGTCCTGAAATTGAGGAAGAAGTACAGGAGAAGCTGGATTTGGCTACTCGTTCTGTACGTTTTGCCTCTGGAAGTGATAAACTGCTAAGTAGGTCTTATAACGTACTGAATGAAGTTGCTCAGATCATGAAGGACTATCCTCAGTATAAGTTGAGAATATCCGGATACACTGACTCTTCAGGAGATGACCAAAAGAACCTGGAACTTTCTCAGCGTAGAGCCAGATCTTGCAAGAACTACCTGATAGGGAAAGAAGTAGCCGCAAGTCGTATGGTATCAGATGGATTTGGAGAAGTAAACCCAGTAGCGTCTAACAGTACTTCAGCTGGTAGAGCACAAAACAGGAGGGTAGAATTCGAGCTGTATGTAGATTAAATACATGCCAACTATCCCTTAAACTCGACATGCAAACTAAAGAGGCGGCCAGTGGCCGCCTCTCCTTTTTTATATTCCAGAATATTATTCCGTCTCAGCAGGTGCTGGCGGCGTAATCATGATATGGGCTCTATGAGTACCCGGATCCATAATCCAGGGGCCACCAGGAACCAGGGGCCTGGTAGGAAGACCCGTACTTTCAGCAGTAGCCCATGGGATATATACTACATACCTGTAGCGTGCCCCATCCAGGGTTCTTTCTTCCGCATTCCATGTTACCTCTTTCCCTTCCAGCAGATGTAGGGTGGTAGGTTGTTCTGGCATAGCCAGTGTACCAGCTTTGGCTTCTTCCTCTCTCATAGCAAAAATTTCTTCCCCACTTTTTCCTTCCGCGCGCAGGGCTCTTCCTCTATCCATAAAAGGGGTTAAATCTGTGTGATAACATACCACCTGAAAGCCGTCTCTGTTAGGATCATCTGCTACACATACCTGCGAGTTAGTTCCTTCTCTGAGGGTAACCATCTTGCCCTGGGCATCATAGCCCAATACGGTAGCTCCCTCACGCATATCTTGTGGGGCAGCCATTACCGCAGTACTTATCTGTTTTTCTTTGTCAGGAATA
>CAZLYS010000570.1:0-4002 GCA_964563415.1 uncultured Halomicronema sp. | reverse complement strand
GCGATCTCATTGCTTGAACGCTTCAATTTGATTGGACTCGTTGCTAATAACGATCTCTCTAACAACTTTTCATCCTACCCGTATACCCAACAACAGCCTAATTATTCTATTCAATATGAGCCAACGGCAACACTGTCTGAATCGAAAATTTTGCCTAAAGCTAACAACTAGTTTGCTAAGGACTCTTATCAAAATAGAAAGCGTTTCTCAGCCTTGTTTTGCAATGAGCTGGTCGAACATGAATTTTCCGTAGATTTACTTATCTTTGATTTTATTTAAGGAGAACTTCTGACAATGGATCTCAGCGTTATTATCCCATGCTTTAATTCAGCAAAAACTATTGAAATTCAACTAGATGCACTGTTAGCAGCAGATTACTGTGAGTCTTGGGAATTGTTGATTGTTGATAATGGTTCGACAGATTCAACACTAGAAATTGTTAGTAAGTATCAGCATAGATTTCCTAAGCTAAGAATTATTAAAGCCTTAGACAAAAAAGGTTCTGGCTATGCTCGCAATGTAGGCGTTAACCAAGCCGCAGCGAGCAAAATACTTTTCTGCGATGCAGATGATAGGGTAAGTAAAAGCTGGCTCAAAGCAATGTCTGAGGCCCTAGACTCCAATGAATTTGTTGCAGGAGGCATTACCCTAGAGCACATCAATGAAGCGTGGAGGATTCCAAAAGAAAGTTCCTTCGGAATTAAAGGGAAGCCTCAGAAAGACGTATTTACATCGCGCTTTGATCCAAATATAAGAGTCGCCCCTGCTTGCAATATGGGCATTAGAAAAGAGGTTCACGTTGTCGTTGGTGGCTTTGATGAATCGCTTCCCTTTAACGTAGATCACGAATATTGCTGGAGAATAGGCTTAGCTGGATATCGACTTACGTTTGTTCCAGATGGGCTAGTCGAATATCGCCTACGACACGATCTAAAAGGAACGTATACGCAGCGCTACAAATGGGGCAAGTGGAGTACTTTTATCTACCGAAAACATACTGGAAAGGGGCAGTTGGTTGACAGATTAAAATTCATCTTTGGCGGATGGCGACACTTACCTTCTCTATTATTGAAGATGCGTGATAGGTCAGACATATTCGAACTAGCAGCTTGGTTAGGATATCGGATGGGGGAAGTTGACGGCTGTTGGCGATTTTTAATTACGGATCAAATCTAGAGTTATGTCATTCTTTATTGTGGAGTATGTATTGATGCCATCGAATATCATGAAACGACTATTTGCCTTTTGAAATCAGTTGCGATAATCTATCACGCTGATAATTCTGTCATCTTTTCTCGTGATGAATCGGGCGTAAGATTTTCTGTGGATTTACCAATTCTTATTTTAATTTAGGAGGCCTTTCTATAATGGATCTTAGCGTTATTATCCCATGCTTTAATTCAGCAAAAACCATTGAAACGCAGCTAGATGCGCTGTTAGAAGCAGATTACTCTGGGTCTTGGGAATTGTTGATTGTTGATAATGGCTCAACAGACTCAACACTAGAAATTGTTAGTAAGTATCAGCACAGATTTCCTAAGCTAAGAATTATTAAAGCATTGGACAAACAGGGGTCTAGTTATGCTCGTAATGTCGGTGTCGCTCATGCCGAAGCGAGCAAAATACTTTTCTGTGACTCAGACGATAGAGTAACCAAAAACTGGCTCAAAGCAATGTCTAAGGCCCTAGACTCTCATGAATTTGTTGCAGGAGGGATTACCCTAGAACGTATCAATGAAGCGTGGAGGATTCCGAAAGAAAGTCCTTTTGGTACTAAGGATAAGCCACAGAAAGATGTATTTACATCTCGCTTCAACCCAAGTATAAAGTTTGCCTCCTCTTGTAATATGGGTATTAGAAAAGAGGCTCACAATGCTGTCGGTGGCTTTGATGAATCAATTAAATACACTGTAGACCAAGAATATTGTTGGAGACTAAGTTTTGTAGGATATCAAATTACCTTTGTTCCTGATTCACTAGTTGAATATCGACTACGCAATGATCTCAGAAAGACGTACACGCAATACTATAGATGGGGTAAAGGAAATGTTTATATTTTTCGAAAGCATATTGGGAAAGGTAGATTGATTGACAGAATGAAATTTTTATTTGGTGGATGGCGGCATCTTCCTACCGCATTTTTGAAGCTGCGCCATAAGTCTGATGTATTTGAGTTAGTCGCATGGCTTGGAAAGAGAATAGGCGAAGTTGATGGCTGCTGGCGGTTTTTGATTTTGGGATAAATCCAGAGCGACTTCGTCTCTTTATATGTACGGTGTATATCAATGTCGTCGAATGTGATAAAACGGCTGTTTTCTTTGATGGATGGCCGCAGTGCATCTACGGCCGCAATACAAACTTTTGTGGTTAAGGTTTGTATTCTGGCTATCAATATGGGTACCGGTATCATTACGGCTCGAGTTTTAGGAACCCAGGGAAGAGGCGAGATGGCAGCGGCGACCCTTTGGCCACAGTTGTTGGCTTTTGCAATGACGCTAGGGATTCCGCAAGCCTTAGTCTACAACGTTAAAAAGTACCCTGAAAAGAAATCACAACTATTCTCTGCTGCTGTTGTATTGTCAACAGGCTTAGGGTTCTTAGCTTCATTGGTCGGCATTCTTTTCCTTCCAACCTGGCTATCACAGTATTCGTTGCCGGTGATTCGCGCCTCTCAGTGGTTTATGCTGATTTCGCCGGTCTTATTGTTGAATTTGGTCTTCACGCGAGCTTTTGAAGCTCGTGACGAATTCACGGTTTCAAATCAGTTGCGGTACTTGATTCCGCTGACTACCCTAATATCTCTTCTGCTGATGATTGGATTTAACCTTAGTGGTCCAATCATGTTTGGGATGGCGTATGCTCTGCCAGCAATTCCTATTAGCATTTGGATGTTTGTGCGGTTGCGGTCTCGCTATGATTATTTCCAGCTAACTCAATTTAGAGAAGCCTCCAATCTTCTGTTGAAATATGGCTCTAGGGCTTATGGCATCGACTTGATTGGTGCTCTAGCAGGGCAAATCGGACAAGCTATAGTTGCTGGCATGCTGAATGCAGCATCTATGGGACTCTATGTCGTTGCCCTCAGTTTAGCTAGAATGCTAAACACATTTGCCGCTGCGATTGAGATCGTTCTGTTGCCCAAGACGTCCGCTCGTCCAGTGCCTGAAATTGTTGCTTTGACTGCACAGGCCGTCCGCATCAGCACAATGCTAACGCTTCTTTGTTTATTGCCTTTAATGTTTCTCGGTCCGTTTTTTCTAGGTGTGCTATACGGCCAAGAGTTTGTGGCTGCAACAACTGTTTTCCGTATTCTTCTGATTTCACATCTGATTCACGGTATGAATTGGTTGCTAGCAAAATCGTTTATGGCAGCGGGCAAGCCAGGCGTTGTGACCCTTTTACAAGGGCTGGGCTTGGGGATTACAATTCCGCTTATGCTTGTACTGATTCCTCGTTATGGATTGGTTGGTGCAGGGATTGCTTTACTTGTTTCGACATCAACTCGCTTCTTTCTTGTAATGAGTTGCTATCCTCTGATTTTAAAGGTTCCTCCTCCAAGTTTAATTGTCAATCTTGATGATATAAGATATCTCCAAAAGCTTTTTTTGAAGCGTTCTTGAATTTCAAGGTTCACTTTAAGATGAATAAAGCTATTATAAAATCTCAGCTTTCAACTAAAGACAAAGAGTTTTCTAAACAGATTTTTCAATATCTTCTGGGTGAAATTTTCCTGGGATTTTGAATCAGGGAATTGGCTTTATCTATATTCTGCTCACAGCTGTTCCTGTGTCCAGTATGCTATCTGGGAGTTCTGATAAATATGGAGCGATCACGACCTTAAAAGGCGTTTTGGTCTTTCTTAACACGTCCCAGTCTCAGTAGATCAACACCAGATCAGTACATCGCCTGTTTAACAGCGCGCAATTTAGGATTAGTGAAGTCATATAATGACCCATTCCCTAGCAGATGCTTCAGCAACAACTACTCGCCATCCATCGCTGC
>CAZLYS010000569.1:0-4005 GCA_964563415.1 uncultured Halomicronema sp. | reverse complement strand
AAGGTTCCAAAGGGTTTCTTCTCCTTCCTCAAATACGAACGACAATACTTTAGTGCCGGCTTCAGTTACCACACTGCCATCTTCATATTCCAATGAGATGTTACTACTAATCTCAAAAGAAACGGTTTCCTCATTGGTAAGGCTCAAAGTATACGACCGTGTACCGTTTACCTTTGTAGTACCTATAAAAAAGTCACTAAAAGTCGAGGTGTAGGTCGAGCTTGAGTTACCAACGCCGTATGAAACATTCAGGGTGCCATTGACGTTTTCGGTTTCGTTCAGTAAGCAATTATTGAAGGTGGCCACAAAACCATTTTCAAAATACTCGGCACTGTAACATTCATTATTAGATTTATTGGAAGTTCCGTTTTCAAAATAAAGGTCGGATAGAATGGTATCGAACATACTAGTCATCTCATCCATTTCAATTATACTGCGTACTTCTGCTGATGTGAAATCACCTTCCTCCTCAGGGGTTTCATCATTGGCACTTTCCTCGTCCGAGGTGTCTTGATTTGACCCTTCCTCGGTCTGGCCATCTTCATTTAATTGGAGAATTTCGGCATCTTCACTACACGAGACAAATACGCATAAAGCGATTAAGCAGGTTATTAGGTATACTCTTTTCATGATATCTAAAGTTTTGGTTACTGGCAAAACGCCAGCAAATATGCTTTAGTGCAAGGACTTAGGTAAAATCGATGAACGGTAAGTAATACTATCGGTCTTTTGTTCTGTATACGAATTTCAGTCCGCTCCAATCTTCATTAATAGCGGCAACTTTCACATCAACAAGACCAATACCCAATACATGGGTTCGAATGATATCCCTATTGATATCGGTAGGTATTTTAGAACTTCCTTTCGGCCAACTGACCCATAGGAGACCTGTCTTTTTTAGTATTGCTTTGCCCTTTGTTGCCTCTAGTAGTAGATTTTCCATTGATGTGCAAAACAGGTGTACAAAATCAACCGAGGCCTCAAAGGGTTGGTCAACTTCTTCAATTCCCTCAGGGATATTTTCAAATAAATCCCAATATTCCTTCACGGGATTTATGAGATGCACAGTAAAGTCAGGTTTTAAGCCCAATTTTTTTGCTAAAGGGGTTCCTGAATATCCTGAGGTCTTTGTCATTGAGAAGTACAAATTTTATAAAAGATTCCTTTACTTGGCAACTACAAAGCTATAGAGCCCATTGATGGCTTGCAACATATTTTTCTTAAAGGATCTTTCACCAATCAGGGCCATCATGATTCTTTTAAAGAAGGATTTTGCCTCCCAATAAATTTCAACTTCAAGTTGACATGTTTTTTCCGTGAGTGGGATAATAATATAAAATTGATACACTTTATCAATCAAAGGAATATCAGTATTCAACTCTCCATAAACCAATTGGTCATTTTGGACAGGTTTGGTGACTGCCACAAAATTCAAGTGTTTTCCATTCACCACGCAAACATGCTCAGTTCCTTGACGTGTTACTTGGTTAGGGTCGTAGTCGAATCTTTCAACCCCTTTGACCCATTCTTTGCGATAAACTAAATTGGTAATATATTCCATGAGTTCAGTGGCCTCAATTGGAAATTCCTTTTTTGCGAAAAGATTGGGAGGGCGATCAAATTTCACTTCTTTCGTACCAGAAAATTGCGTCAGCTTTAAATTGTCTTTTTCGATATGGGAAAAAAGGTATTCTAGCTCCTTTCCGTCATATGTATCCGCTCCTTTTCTGAACCTAAAAAGTTTACTGGAGTAATATTGGGATAATTGTATCTCAAGGGCCAATCCCCGACTGATTAGGGTATAATTATTACTTGAAACGGAATTTTTCAGCAAGCGATGGGCTTCTATTACCTGCTGTCCAAAAGGTTTGCGGTTTCCTTGCACCTCAATATGTTGCAATACACCTGCATGGGCAATAATCTTCAATTCCAAGTTCGGGGCCGTAGCACATGCCTGGCATGGACAAATGCGATTTTTTTTAAGAAGCTCAAGATGGCTGTAGAAGGCTGTGAACATTGCTTCTATTTGTGCTAAAAGGCGTTCTTGAGAAGGTATTTCCTCCTCCTTATAAAAGAAAAGGGCATCACCTTCGATTTCGGCCAACTTCAATTCTTCAGTATTCGCAGCAATTAAAATTTCAAGAAGTTCAGAAATCACATGTTGACTGTGCTCAACCTCTGTAGTTTGGATAAACTTTGTATATCCTGAGATATCTGGAAGAAACAATAAGGATTTATCCATTCTAATTGAATCGGTTATTTATTGGTCGGGCTAATTAGAAAGGCTTACTAGCCTCAACTTTAAAGTTTACTCTTCCCCAGATTCCATTTCATCCAAAAGCTCCTTGAAACCCAGAGCGACACCATTGGTCCAGCCAAATCCATCTTGGGTTTCATACTCTCCACCACCGGAAAGTAGTGTTAAGTCTTCAACATTATATTTTTCCATCATCTTACCAGTGTTTTTGAAGACCTTTTCGTTTAAGGCCAGCCACCGTCTCATAATTTCTTTGGCTTCTTCTTTATAACCATAGGTCAAAAGGCCCTTAACCGCTATCCATTGCAAAGGAGCCCAGCCATTCGGAGCATCCCATTGCTGCCCTGAATTTTTCAAGGTGGTCACCAATCCGCCATCTTTTAAGAATTTCTCCATCAGAACATCTTTGATTTTTTCAGCCTGATCTCGTTTTGCCACCCTAAAGAATAAAGGATATACCCCTGCCAACGAATATTCACCTGTGAATTCGGCCTTTTTGAAATTGAAATCCATGAAGAAGCCGGCTTCTTCATTCCAGAAATAATCCATAATCAGTTTTCTGCGCTGATTTGCCAAATCTTGAAATTTCTGGGCTGCATGCCTATTGCCCCTTTTTAAACTGGCCTGCCCTAGTTGTCTTTCCAAAAAGAACAACAAACAGTTCAGGTCAACCGGTAATATCGCGGTGGTCTCGGTGGTTGAAAAGTCACCATCGACACCATACCATCTAGAACTGAAGTCCCAGCCCGATTCGGCCGCCGATCGCAGGTCTTTTAATAATAATGCCTTTTCTTCTTGGGTGTTTTTAACCTTCGCTAAGTGCAAATCTTCTTTATAAGCTTCTGGCCTTGGCGTGGAGGCAGCATCCCAATAACGGTTCAACAATCCGCCACCAATCATCTGAACAACGTGTTTGCTTGCTCCGTAAGGCCGGTCAATGGGGTCGTGATCCATAAAAAACTGATATTCTTTTTGTAGTTCAGTCAGGTAGTACACTAATAAATCTTCATTTTCACGGGCTAAGGCATACACCATCAACGAGAAGAAAGGGGGTTGTGAGCGGGTAAGATAATAGTCTCTTGTACCGTTCGGTATATGACCGATGGAATCTAAAAGAAACGCAAAGTTATCGACCATGTTTTTTGCCAAGTCCCTACGTCCAGCGGCCAGCAAACCTTCTAAGGTAAAATAACTGTCCCAGTAATAGATTTCCTGAAAGCGCCCACCCGGTACAACATATTGTTTAGGCAAGGGAATTCTAGAAGAATTGGCAATCTTAACATCCGGACCACGAGTCAACTTATCCCACATAGATTCTATATGTTCATACATAGTTTTTGTAGTGTCGGTGACAAACTCAAGAGATTCCATCGACTTATCAGAGAAATTCGCCTCCACAAACTCCACCAAGTTAAAATTTTCACCATCCTTAGCTTCCAAATACCGTTGTTCAAGAATCATATACGATTCATTGGGCACCCGATCTACGAATGTTTTGGAATCTGGATAGATGGCAGCCAATTGTACATCTTTAAATAATTGCGTTTCATAAAAACTTTGCGGTGCAATTTCTTTTTTATTGGTTTTACATGCCGAGAATACTAAGACGAGAACATATACGATTATAAAATGCTTCTTCATGGAGGTCTATAATTTCTGTTTGACCCTAAATATAAGGGTTTAGACGAAAAATATACCGACATAAATCGTATACGATTACATTTGTTTTATGCCAAAGACCAAGATAA
>CAZLYS010000568.1:0-4009 GCA_964563415.1 uncultured Halomicronema sp. | reverse complement strand
TCGCGCATTTTCACTTGATAGCCTTGACCCGCTACCATATTTCCAAGGGTATTAGCTCCTACGGATGGGAAGTAAGCTTTACCCAAGATATCCTTCACAATGATGGTCTGGGTAGACACTTCTGACATAGCTGTGGCTACATTTACCGGATCTTCCAGTAGGTAGGACATGATGCCCCATCCTTCTTTCAGTGGTATAGCGGTAGTAGGATCAGCCTTGCCTCCCGTGATAGACAGTGCTAAGTCAGTACCACTGGTATTTCTCAGCTTATATCCTTTGCGGATATCCCATTCTCCTATGAGATTGATTCCGAAAGAAGGTACATAAGCTTTTCCATCTTCATCTTTTACCAGAGAAATGCTGCTGGCTACAGAGGAGAAGATTCCGGCTACATCAGGATTTCCAGGCTTGATGTAAGAGGAAATCATGTTCCATTCAGGTGTCAGTGTCAGCGTTTGTGTTTCGCTAAGACCATCTGACAGACTGGTCAGTCCACTGATGCCATCATTAGCGTACTCTCCCTGATGGGTGTAGAGGAAGTTTGTAGGCTCATAAGTAGCGTTTACGGCATACTCAGTCTCCGTAGCTCTCTTCCATATGCGCCAGCTAAAGCTTTCACCAGCATTAAAGCCGTTCTTTCCTCTCTCAGTTGCATCATCTCCAAAGGCCGCTACCGAAGTATTCTCTCCAGTCCACTTGACTTTTCCACCACAGATTTCTTCTTCTCCATTTTTGAAGAATACGCCCAGGTAGTCTCCGGCTTCTAAGGTTTGCCCATCTACATTGATGGGGATGTCATTTCTCACAATGATGGTATGGTTTTCACCTGTAGGCGTTACGGGCCAGTCAGGCTCTACCTCATCATTACATACTTCTACTTTAATGTTAGACTTGGTGGTATTGCTTACCCCATTCTGGGTAACCGTTAAGCTAACCTGGTATCTACCGGCCTCAGTAAAGGAAACTTTTGGGTTCTCTTCAGAGGAAGTCGCAGGGGTTCCACCTGGGAAGGTCCATGCAAAGGAAGCGTTTTGTCCATTGGCATTGTAGTAAGCAATGAGACCAGCTTCATTACCACTGAGTTCCTGGTCTTTATTAGCCTGAATCTCGGCCTGGCTTCTGGCAGTAGACCAGATTCTCACTTCATCAAGTGTTCCGCTCAGATAAGGGTCAGGAGAGAACTGTGATCTTCCTAACCAGTTATCAGAAAGATTTCCTAAATCTTGAGGACTTAGCGGAAAAGTAGATTGCCCTTTTAGCTCTCCATCAATGTACATACGAGCATTGTTTGAGGAAGCGCTGCCATCAATCACTACGGCAATATGGTACCACCTATTTAATACAAGGGCTTCAGAAGCTTCCAGGTTTAAATTAGTGGCGGGGGTTCTCAACTGGAAAAAGGGGTTTCTTCCTCCAAATCCAGCTACAGGAGTCAGAAGCATATACTGGCTGGTACTATTCCCAAAGTCCATGATTCTTTGCCATGCCCCATCACTTTTATGGAAGTAGCGGGTCTCAAAGGTGAAGTTGGTTAGATTTGCCGTCAGGCCATCAGGTAGATCTACAAAATCATCTACTCCATCAAACTCTAAGGCTTTTCCGTAGCCAGGATTGTCTACGAAGGGATCTGCAAAATTCTGTAAAGTTCCAGTGTTACCATTAGCTGAACCATCTGCCAGGATATCAGTAGGTCCTTGCGCCAGTCCGGTAGTGGTATTGGTAAACATGATCTCTTCCCCTTCACACGGGTTAGAATTATCTACAATGAAGTCTGCATCCAGCTCATTAGGATCGCAGCTCTGAATATTCATGAATTCAGTCTTGCTCTCTGTATCACTTTGTCCGTCTGCGGTGATGCTGAGGCTTACCTCATAAGTTCCTGCTTGGGCATAGGTAACGGTAGGAATGGCTTCCGTAGAACTGCTAGGCGTCCCTCCAGGGAATGACCAATTATAAGAAGCATTCCCACTAGCTAATGGCTGGTTCATGTCATAGTAAGCCAGTAGGCCATCCTCATTACCGTCCAGCTCTTTATCGTAGTTTTCTTTAATCTCTTCAGAGGACCTGACTGTATTCCAGATTCGGACCTCATCCAATCTGCCTATCAAATTTGAGTTTTCGAAGGCAGATTTTCCCAGCCAAAGATTATTGAATGGTCCACTTCCCGAGAATCCAAAAGAAATGGTCTGGGTGGTAACTAACTCTCCATCTATGTAGACGCGAGTGATGACTTCTGGACCACTTTCATCCACCACAAAGGCTAGGTGATACCAACGATTTAGGGAAAGGGTTACGGACGTAGGAACACGAATGGAGCTAGGATTACTTTGGGTTTTTAAATTTAGCATAACAGCTCCATCTGCTCCGCTACTGGGCGTTAAGACTACGTAGTTATTAGTGCTGTTCCCAAAATCCAGAATTCTCTGCCAGTCTCTGGCTTCCGCATGGTAGTACCATGTTTCAAAAGTCATGCTACTAAGGCCAGATGCAAGCTCAGTAGGGAGGTCTACAAAGTCATCATTTCCATCAAAGTCAATTGCATTTCCTAATCCAGAAGGGCCTGCCGTTGAAGGTGATTCAAAGTTCCTTATGGCACCATTTAAGTTATTTGGTCCCTGATCAGGTAGCACCCTGGTGATTACGTTAGGCGTGAAAGTTACTTCTGTTCCTTTACAGGGGCGAGTATCATCTACTGTGAAGTTAGCCTCGAACCCACTTCCTGTACCTGAGCCAGGATTGGGTCTGGCTTCTACATTAATGCGGACAAAGGCTACATTATTTTGCTCATTAGATTCTTTCACCTTATTAGGAACATCTACTACATAGAGGATGTAGCCGGGTCCTGTAGGAACACTATTAGGTAGCTTTACGGTCTCCCCTTCAGTTCTCTTTTCTCCTGCACCCAGGGGTTCAATGCTGTCTCTGTTATTCCCTAAGAGAATGTCAGCATTAGGATTGAAGGAGGCATTGGTAGAGTAGTAATATTTCCCGTCAGTGAATTTGGTTCCTGGGCCATTGCCCTGGTTTTTGATCTCTACACTACCAGAGAGACTTTGGCCTTGCTTGACGGTCAGTTCTGTCTTCCCATCTACTACAAAGTCCTGAGGGACATAGTCAGGATTGCCGATTCTAACCTTAATAGTGGTAGAAACGATGTTATTCTGATCATTACACTCATCTACTACATTATCAGCATCCATATGGAAGATGAGGAAGTAGCCTCCTGCGGCAGTATTAGCCGGGATCTGTACGGTTCGCGTAATGGTGAGCTGCTGATTAGCACTCAGGTCTCTGGTAGGAAGATTCGTGGTAGGAAGTAGCTCAATGGGATCTCCGCTTTCAAGGCTGCTAGAAGTATTCAGGAAGATTTTGTCTTTCCCGCCACTGGCAGATCCATTGGCATTACCTTCATTAGCCAGCGTAACCTTGATTTGGATATCCTCTTCAGGGTTGGCAGCACTTGGAGCCTGTAAATTAGAAGGGACATAATCTGGGCCTGTACTGTTTCCTACTGTGATGGGGTTTACTGAGGTATTTCCACCTGCAAAAGCTTCCGTAACTTTAAAGTCATCATCTGCCCAGAAGATGAGGAAGTAATCGCCGATAGCAGTGTTATCGGGTATGATAAGGTTAAATGATGTGCTGTAGGACCCACCAGGAGCTACTTGTTTAGAGGGCGCTTCTGCTAGCTTAACCCAATTTGAAAAATTGGTGAGGGCTGGATCGTTGGTAAAATACACACGGTCAATAGCCTCCGCTAACTCTTCCTGTGTGAAGGCTCTATCGCCATCATTTCCTACGGTAGCCGTATAGGTTAGATTGTCTCCCGGCTGTACACAGTCATCTCCTTCAAATGTGAGAAGCTTAAAGTCTGGAAGAATACAATCAGGATTATCAGGATTGGTAAGAGATAAGGTGTACCTACCTGTTGCCCCATCCTTTCCATCTACGACTAAGTAGTAGGTTCCTGTAGAAAGATTTATGTCTATTTGATTAGGCTCAATGGTAA
>CAZLYS010000567.1:0-4012 GCA_964563415.1 uncultured Halomicronema sp. | reverse complement strand
TATGTTGATGAGTTAGTTAATTATAGATTGCCTGATCGCCGTAATTTCACGACGCAGCCATGCAATCGCAGGGTCATGGGTTAGTCGCGGATGCCATGCCATTACCACATCAAATCCATCCAGGGCGATCGGCGGGGGAAAGTTAGTCAGAGCATAATCGAGGGTAAGGCGATTGGCGATACGACTGGCGATCGTGACCACCAAATCCGTTGAAGCAATTACAGCGGGAATCGCCAAAATATGGGGCAACGTTATCTGTACGTGTCGTTGCTGATTGTGTTCAGCCAGCGCGATATCGACGTTTCCCTGCACACGCCCCTGGGCTGAAAGCAGAGCGTGTTTTTCTCGCAAATACTGCTCAAGGGTTAGGTGGGTCTGAATGCGGGGATGATGTTGACGCACCAGACAGGTGAAGGTCTCGGGAAAAAGCACTTCAACGCATTTGCAGGATTTTAGAGTCCAGGCATCAGCAATGATCAAGTCTACTTCACCCGTTTTCAGAAACAGATCTGGCTGTTTGGGAATCTCAAAAATTTCTAGATTTACGTTAGGGGCGATCGCCTGCCAGCGGTTCAGCAACGGTGGAATCAGCAGGAAAACACCATAGTCATTGGTGGCCAATCGAAAGGTGCGGCAAATCGTGCTGGGGTCAAACGTTGTAGGGGTGGCAAGGGTTTGTTCGATTTCAGACAGGATGGACTGAAGCGGTGCTGCCAACTGCTCAGCGCGGGAAGTGGGCACCATGTGCAACCCATCGCGCACCAAAATCGGATCGTTCAAGGCGGCTCTTAGACGGTTTAAGGCGGCACTGGTGGCGGGTTGGCTCAGATGGAGTTTCTCCGCCGCTTTAGAAACACTTTGCTCCGACAGCAGCGTATGCAGCACCACTAGCAGGTTGAGATCAAAATTCTGCAAATCCATTTCATGGATAAACTCAATTCAAACTATTAATTTGAATTATATACTCGACCTCGATAGGATTAAGTCGGGACAGGCCTCATCCCTCCACCACAAAAACTGAACGACGATGACGCAACCATTTAGCCAACTCAACTATTACCGCCTGCTGGGAAATTCTGGCCTGCGGGTGTCCCCCCTCTGTTTCGGTACGATGACCTTTGGCAATGACTGGGGGTGGGGCACAGACTTAGAAGAGAGTCGCCGCATGTTAGATGCCTACGCTGATCGCGGCGGCAATTTTTTGGATACGGCCAATGTGTATACCAACGGTTCTAGCGAACGTTTTTTAGGAGAATTGTTGCAAGGACGGCGCGATCACTTTGTGCTATCCACTAAATATTCCCTGGCGACCGATCCCACCAATCCCAATGCAGGCGGTAATCATCGCCGTAGTCTGATCCAGGCAGTGGACGATAGCCTAGAGCGGCTAAAAACCGATTACATTGATCTGTACTGGCTCCATGCCTGGGACTATCGCACCCCCATTGAATCGGTGATGCGGGCGCTGGATGACTTGGTGCAGCAAGGCAAGATTTTGTACATTGGGCTGTCTGACACGCCATCCTGGGTTGTTGCAGAAGGGCAGGTGATCGCCAAGCTGCGGGGCTGGACCCCCATTTCTGCAATTCAAGTTCATTACAACCTGGTGGAACGCACGTCTGAAGCAGATATGTTACCGATGGCTTGGCATCATGGCATTACACCGATGCCCTGGTCACCCCTTGCAGGGGGTATTTTGTCGGGGAAGTATTCCCACGCTGATTTGCAGAATGGCGCGAGTGAAAAGGATGGTTCTGGACGAAAGGGAGTGACCCAAGCAATCGGGCAACTCAATGAACGGAGTCTTGCGATCGCGGAGGGGGTCAAACACATTGCCGCAGAAATCGGGCGATCGCCCAGTCAGGTGGCCCTCAACTGGCTCCTGCAACAGCCCAGTCGTCCTCTGCCGATTATTGGAGCGCGTAAGCTATACCAGCTAGAAGACAACCTGGGTGCCCTCGACTTTACCCTCAGCCCACCCCAGATTGAGCAGCTCAATCAAGTCAGTACCTTTCCCCTTCCCTTCCCTCACAATTTCATTGCCCTGGATATGTACCACGGAGTTGTGGATGGTGAAACCCAGATTGAGTCTGGATTTAGTGTTTATCCTTGAGCTGCCAACAGATTCAACCTTTATCCTTTAATCACCATTCACCATAACAACGCCCATGTGCCCGCCTGTCAAAAGGTTGTCTGTTAGATGACCGGGTCATCTGCGGCGGGGATGGGAAACGTTATAGCTCACGCTGGCTTTCTTTTAAATTCTGATTAATGAACATGAAAAAAACGATTGTTCCCAAACAGTTTTCCCATTACTACAACGATTGGCATTTTGCACCTGCTGTTGAAGTGGATAAGTTTGTATTTTTTTCAGGCGTGACGGGAACACGTCCTGACCGTAGTATCTCAAGCGACCCAGAAACCCAATTCCGAGACGCTTTTGAAACCGTTTTGTTGTATTTAGCCGAAGCTGGGCTGTCTTTTAACGACGTTGTAGACATGACAACTTATCATGTTGGGTTACGAAAGCATCTTGAAATCTTCAAGAAAGTGAAAGACGAATTTGTAAAGGAGCCTTATCCCACTTGGACAGCGATTGGTGTTGCTGAATTGATCACCAAAGCTGCATTGGTAGAAATTCGTGTGGTTGCCTGTCGTTCTTAGCTCGCTGGCTTGTGAGCTATAACTAGACGCTGCAGGGGATGCTACCTGTGCTGACAAAATCTTACCGCCTGTTGTATGTGGTTGCGGATGACCTTGGGGTAGCACTCCTGAGCTTGAGCCGTTATGGCTCTTCCCAATCCCTAAAATCCCTAATCTACTAACTGTCTCAGTGAATAGTTGAGAATTTCGGATACCCGGCGATCGCGTAACGAATAGTAGGCCAACTTGCCATCATTGCGATATTTGAGAATCTTCAAGTCCCGCAGTTTACGGAGATGGTGGGAGGCCGTCGCGACGTTCACCTCTAGCAGGGTGGCGATATCGCAGACATAGAGTTCCCTTGTAGGTCGGGTAGACGATAGAAAACCCCACCCTATATGCCTCCTGATTGTGCAGGATATCAGCAAATACCCTGCCTTCTCGCTGGCTGGTCTTTCACAGGGCACAAGCATGCCTCATGCAATTTCTAGATAAAATCAGAATTAGTTTCTGCTCTGGTAGGTAGAGAGGAAAACCTAAATGGTACAAGCACCAGCTAAAACGCTGACCTTGGCGGAATTTCTACGCTTGCCAGAGACAACACCGGCAAGTGAATACATCGATGGCCAAATTATTCAGAAACCGATGCCCCAAGGGAAACATAGTGTTATTCAAGGGGAACTTGTGCCCGCTATCAATGGGGTAGTTAAGCCTACGCAGATTGCTCGTGCCTTTCCTGAGCTCCGCTGTACCTTTGGGGGTCGTTCAACGGTTCCTGATATCGCCGTGTTTCTGTGGGGCCGAATTCCTCGTGATGAGAATGGGGAAGTTGCCAACACATTCCCGGCTGCACCAGATTGGACAATTGAAATCCTGTCTCCTGATCAAAGCCAAACGAAAGTAACCAAGAATATTCTTCATTGTCTACAGCACGGCACTGAAGTGGGTTGGTTAATTGATCCAGGTGAACAAACTGTGTTTGTCTATCGTCCCAAACAAGCACCTGAAGTATGCGATGAGCCAGATGAAGTCATTCCTGTAACATCCTTTGCAAGTGAGTTACAGCTTACGGTCAAAGCGTTGTTTGCTTGGCTACTGGAGTAAGACTTGGGTCGTTACCCGCAAGCTAACGCTACGTTGGTGAGGATGGAACAGAATTGCTGATGAGATGTCAAGCTTTCTTGCTGCTGCACAGCGCGCCCATCACATTCCTTCTCATCCCTAAAATTCTTAATCAACTAACTGTCTCAGGGAATAGTTGAGAATTTCGGATACCCGCCGATCGCGCAATGAATAATAGGCCAGCTTGCCATCGTTGCGATATTTGAGAATCTTCAAATCCCGCAGCTTACGGAGATGGTGGTAAAAA
>CAZLYS010000566.1:0-4017 GCA_964563415.1 uncultured Halomicronema sp. | reverse complement strand
TCTTAGTGCATCACCCGTATGAATCGTTTTCGGCATCGGTGCAAGCGTTTGTGGAACAGGCGGCGCGAGATCCTCATGTGCTGACGATCAAGATGACGCTATATCGCACGTCGGGCGATTCGCCCATTGTGCAGTCATTGATTGCAGCGGCGGAAAACGGCAAGCAAGTTGTGGCCCTAGTCGAAATCAAAGCTCGCTTTGATGAAAAGAACAATATTATCTGGGCTCGTAAGCTAGAAGATGCTGGGGTGCATGTGGTTTACGGCGTTGTGGGTCTCAAAACTCACACCAAGACGACTTTAGTGGTGCGTCAAGAGGGCGATCGCATTCGCCGCTACGTCCACATCGGTACCGGCAACTACAACCCCAAAACTTCCAAGCTTTACACCGACTTGGGGATTTTCAGTGCCCGCGATGATCTGGGGGCTGATATGACTGACCTCTTTAACTTTTTGACGGGATACTCTCGTCAGACAAATTATCGTCGCCTGTTGGTGGCACCCCTAACCCTACGTCAGGGCATGATCCAATTGATTGAGCGTGAGGTGGCCCATGTGCAGGCCGGACAATCGGGCCGCATCATCGCCAAAATGAACTCGCTTGTGGATGTCGAAATGATTCGGGCGCTCTACCAAGCCTCACAGGCCGGAGTGGAAATCGACCTAATTATTCGCGGTATTTGCTGCTTGCGGCCAGGGGTGCCAGGGGTCAGCGATCGCATTCGCGTGGTCAGCATTATTGGGCGCTTTTTAGAGCACGCCCGCATTTTTTACTTCACCAACAATGGCGATGAAGAGATCTATATCGGTAGTGCTGACTGGATGCCGCGCAACCTCGATCGCCGAGTGGAGGCCGTCACGCCAGTGCTTGATCCAGATGCCTTGCAAGAACTGAAAGATATTCTGAATATTATGCTGACGGATAATCGCTATGCTTGGGAACTGCAACAGGATGGTCAGTTTGTGCAACGCACCCCAGGTGAAGATGGTGATGTTAGAAGCACTCACGACTTGCTGATGGAGCGGGCACAGAAGCGCGATAAAGGGGGCACGATCGATAGCGTGGCCTGAGATTAAGCACCTTTACTCCTAGTTGTCCTTTCCATATGTCATGCAAGGCTTGTCGGAGCTAAGTTTCTCACTGGGGAAATCGAGGTATCTCGATTTCCCCGTTGTCCTGTGGCTGCTGCTCAAAACGGTATCGACGCTTGTTATTGAGCAGTGGCAGTACTCTGGTGGGAATGGCCTGAATAGGTTCTTTCTGGTTTTCTGAAGATGTCTGTCGTTTGTTCGAGCTTGCAGAACGCGCTGCTCACTCAAACACCATATCTTAGAAACATCAGTTGCCAGAAGCTCAAAGATAACCTTACAGACCTCAGTGTCATCGTCGCTGACATCGAGGATGGTAGTTCTCGATTGTAGTTGTATTGTCCGAACTTCAAAATGCAGCTCAGTCGCAGGTGAATGGGGCTGGCGCTCCTAACCATTTAGCCATTCAGGGTGGATTTGCAGCTAGCCTTGCTAGTGAGCGTCTCAACATTGTCTTAACAATCATGTAAAAATGGGATTTATCCGGATTTTTACCACTTCATCACGGTTGACTGCCTGAGTTATGACAAACGCCTTTTTAGCGCACCTCCATCGTCCCGATCGCCCCGTCGTTGTATTTGATGGCGCAATGGGCACGAACCTACAAGTGCAAAATCTGACTGCCGAGGATTTTGGTGGTCCAGAGTACGAAGGCTGCAACGAATACCTGGTGGTAACCAAACCCGAAGCTGTGGCCAAAGTTCATCGCGGCTTTTTAGAAGCGGGTGCTGACGTCATTGAAACCGACACTTTTGGTGGTACCTCCATCGTCTTGGCTGAATATGACTTGGCAGACCGGGCCTACGAACTCAACAAAACGGCTGCCGAGTTGGCTAAGCAAGCCACCGCTGAATTTTCCACTCCTGAGAAACCTCGGTTTGTTGCGGGCTCCATGGGACCTGGCACAAAATTGCCCACGCTTGGCCACATTGACTTCGATACGCTTAAAGACGCCTATGTCGAGCAGGCGCAGGGGCTCATCGACGGTGGTGTGGATTTAATGTTGGTGGAAACCTGCCAGGATGTGCTGCAAATCAAAGCTGCCCTCAACGCCATTCTGGAAGTCTTTGAAGAACGCCAGGTGCGCTTGCCGCTGATGGTTTCCGTCACGATGGAACAGCAGGGCACCATGCTGGTTGGAACGGAAATGGCGGCTGCCCTCGCCATTTTGGAGCCTTACCCGATCGATATTCTTGGCCTCAACTGCGCCACCGGCCCGGACCTGATGAAAGATCACGTGAAGCATCTGGCCGAGCAGTCTCCTTTCGCGATTTCCTGCATCCCCAACGCTGGTCTGCCCGAAAACGTCGGTGGTCAAGCGGTGTATCACCTCTCTCCGATGGAATTGCGCATGGCGCTCATGCACTTTGTGGAAGATTTGGGCGTCCAAGTGATTGGTGGCTGTTGCGGTACCCGACCAGAGCATATTGCCCAGCTAGCAGAGTTGGCGAAGGATCTACATCCAAAAGAGCGTCCCGTACGGGGGAGCCAGGGAGCAGAGGAGCCAGGGAGTAGTCTCCATCCCCCCGCCGCCTCCGCCCCTTTGCCTGATCCTCGCCCAGCTCTCAACTACGTTCCCTCTTCGGCATCGATTTATAGTCCACAACCCTACGACCAAGACAATTCCTTCTTGATTGTGGGTGAGCGGTTGAACGCGAGCGGTTCTAAGAAGTGCCGCACCATGCTGAATGACGAAGACTGGGATGGCTTAGTGGCGTTGGCGCGATCGCAGGTCAAAGAAGGTGCCCACGTGCTGGATGTGAACGTGGACTATGTGGGCCGTGATGGCGAGCGCGACATGCACGAGTTGGTGTCCCGCCTGGTGACCAATGTCACCCTGCCGTTGATGCTCGACTCCACCGAGTGGCAAAAGATGGAAGCCGGGCTGAAAGTCGCAGGCGGCAAATGCGTCCTCAACTCTACCAACTACGAAGACGGCGACGAGCGCTTCTTTAAAGTGCTGGAACTGGCGAAACAGTATGGTGCAGGTATCGTCGTCGGCACCATTGACGAAGACGGCATGGCCCGCACGGCTGAGAAGAAATTCCAAATTGCGCAGCGAGCTTATCGCGATGCGCTGGAATACGGCATTCCGCCTCGTGAATTATTCTTCGACACCCTAGCGCTGCCGATCTCCACGGGAATTGAAGAAGACCGGGTGAACGGCCAGGAAACGATTGAATCCATTCGCATGATCTGTGAAAACCTGCCCGGTTGCCACATCATGTTGGGGGTTTCTAACGTTTCCTTTGGTTTGAATCCGGCGGCGCGGGTCACGTTGAACTCGGTCTTTCTGCACGAGGCGATGCAGGTGGGTTTGGATGGGGCGATCGTCAGCGCGGCAAAAATTCTCCCCCTCGCTAAGATTGATCCAGCGCATCAAAAAGTTTGCCGTGACTTGATTTACGACAAGCGCGAATTTGACGGCGACATTGTCACTTACGATCCGCTCACGAAGCTCACCACGCTGTTTGAAGGCAAGAGCCTAAAGAAGAAGGAGGCGATCGCTAAAGATCTCCCCATTGAAGAACGCCTCAAGCAGCATATTATCGACGGTGAACGGATTGGCCTCGAAGACGCCCTCGCCGATGCCCTGAAACAGTACGAACCCCTCCACATCATCAACACCTTCTTGCTGGATGGGATGAAAGTTGTTGGGGAACTGTTCGGTTCTGGTCAGATGCAGTTGCCCTTTGTGCTGCAATCGGCTCAAACGATGAAAGCCGCCGTGGCTTATCTAGAACCTTTCATGGAAAAGTCTGACAGCGACGATTCCGGTAAAGGGACTTTTGTTATCGCGACGGTGAAAGGCGACGTCCATGACATCGGCAAAAACCTGGTGGACATCATCCTGTCTAACAACGGTTACAAGGTGGTGAATCTGGGCATTAAACAGCCTGTGGAAAACATCATTCAGGCCTACCGCGAG
>CAZLYS010000565.1:0-4021 GCA_964563415.1 uncultured Halomicronema sp. | reverse complement strand
GCAGAGCCGCATAGCCATACTCACGTGCTCGCTGACGGCACTGTGGTCACCCACAGCCATGGTGGCCATGACCACGCTCATGAGTCCCACCATCACCACGCTCATGAGTCCCACCATGACCATGCGCACTCGCAGGGGCAGGCGGCGATCGCCGAGCCGGTGAACTTGCAACGGCGAGCGACCGAAGCCCACGCCCTAGCCCACGGCACCACCCTAACGCTCGAACAAAGCCTGCTGGCAAAAAACGATCGCCTTGCTGCCAAAAATCGTGACTGGCTGCAGGCTCGCCACATCACGGCGCTCAATCTAGTCAGTTCTCCCGGAGCGGGCAAAACGACCCTTCTCGTAAAAACCATCTCAGACTTGCAAAATGAGATCCCCATCGCGGTAATTGAGGGTGATCAAGAGACCGCGAACGACGCCGAGCGCATCGCCGCTACCGGATGTCCCACGATTCAGGTCAACACCGGTACCGGCTGCCATTTAGAAGCGAACATGATCGAACAGGGGCTCGCCACGTTGATCCCACCCGACAACTCTCTGGTGCTGATCGAAAACGTCGGCAACCTGGTTTGTCCCGCCCTTTTTGATTTGGGAGAAAACGCTAAAGTTGCCATGCTCTCAGTCACCGAGGGGGAAGATAAACCGATTAAGTATCCCCATATGTTTCGGGCCAGTCAGGTCATGGTGATCACCAAAATCGATCTGCTGCCCTACGTCAATTTCGATGTGCAACGGTGCATCGACTACGCCCGCCAGGTCAACCCTCAGCTGACTGTGCTGCAAGTGTCCGCGACCACAGGTGAAGGCTTAACCGCCTGGTATAACTGGTTGAGATCTACCGTATCAATGTAACTGTTTCCAACAAACACGGCTTTAAGGCTTAATTCAAACGGACACACATTAAATTTAGACCCAAAGGAATACACATCCGTTGGGTCTAAGCCATCCTTAAAATTCAAACACAATTAAGATCTGCCTCAATTCATCATGCCCCAAGATAAGTTTGGCTGTCCTTGTTTGTTCCCCCTGGGAGAGCTGTTTCAAAAGGCGAACAGCAAGAAACTGCTGGGCGATATCTCAACCTTCGCCAGTCGCCTCAGCCGTCGCAACTTCATCCGCACGGGGGCCTTTTTTGTTGGGGCAACGGCCGCGCTGGGCTCCCACGGATTTGGCAGAGCCCAAGCCCAGAAAACGACAGATGCGGATCGCGATGGCACCCTGCTATTTGTCAACGGCAACATCTTGACTGTGGATGCTGATTTTTCCACCGCAGAAGCTATGGCGATTCGGGGCAATCAGATCATCGCTGTGGGCGATCAGGATACAGTCGCTCAGGCTGCCGGTGAGGGTGCCAGAATCATTGATCTGCGTGGCAAAACCCTACTCCCAGGCTTTATCGAACCGCATATGCACTTTGCCCTGATGGCGGGACTCGGGCACTTGCCGGACATTGGCCCGTTTGTCTACCCCACCACAGAGGAAGCCCTGCAAGCACTCAAAGAAATCGCTGACCAAACCCCTGCTGATCAATGGGTGATGGCGCGGCAGTTTGATCCCAGCTTACAAACTGGGCCAGAGGCGTTGACCACCCAAGAATTGGACGAAATTTCGACAACACAGCCCGTCTTTGTCCTTAATGCCTCGGGACATTTAGCCTATGTCAACAGCAAACTCCTGGAGCTGGCAGGCATCACCAAAGATACGCCGGATCCAGAAGGGGGAGAATATTTCCGGTATGCAGACGGCACCCCCAATGGCGCCATGACCCAAGCAGCTTATCTGCCCCTGGTGTTTCTGAATACGGCGCTGATGGAGCACATTAGCAATGATTACGTGGCGGCGGGTATTAGGGTCGGGGATGACACCGTTGCGTTGGGTATTACCACCCTGTCTGATATGGCGACGGGGGCCCTGGCTGGTCCTGGTGACCTTGATCTGTTCCGGGCCATGGTGGAGTCTGGTCAAATGAAAGTGCGCATTCGCGCCAATCTCTTTTATGAACGGGCTGCCGAATTTGACGCCACCGACATCAAGCCAGGGGACGGGGATGACAAACTGCGGGTAGTGGGCTGGAAAATTCTTGCCGATGGTTCAAATCAGGGGTTCACGGGTCGGCAGCGGGAACCGTACCTAAATACGGACGATCGCGGCATCTTCTATGTGCAGCCGGATGAGTTAAAGGAGATGGTGCGCCTGCGGGTCGGCCAGGGGTGGCCGTTAGTTCTCCATGGCAATGGAGACGCGGCGATTGACAGCATTTTGGATGCCTTGGAGGCGGCTGAGGCTGAGGGCATCGATGTGCAAGCCCTGCGCTGTCGGATTGAGCACTGCTCGATTTTGCATGATGAGCAAATTGAGCGGATCAAAGCCCTTAATATCGGCCCCAGCTTTTTGATTAACCATGTCCATTACTGGGGCCACACCATGCGGGATAACGTCTTTGGTGAGGCCAAGGTACAACTGCTAGATCGCTGCGCCAGCGTGGAAACAGCGGGCATTACCTGGACCAACCATAGTGATTCTCCCGTATCGCCGTTGGGGTCGCTGCATAAAATTCGGGTGTCGGTGGCCCGTGACCTGTGGCAAGAGCCAGGTACCATTCTAGTGCCCGATGAGCGCGTATCCGTGGAGGCAGCCATCCGAGCGATTACTATTAACGCGGCTTGGCAGGCACATGAGGAGGATAAACTGGGCAGCTTGGAAGTGGGCAAGCTGGCCGACTTTGTGGTGCTCGCGCAAGATCCTCGCAACGTGCCCCCCACTCAAATCTCTGACATTCGCGTGGTGGAAACCTGGATGGACGGGTATCAGGTTTACAGCGATCTCTGCTAAAGACCAGACCTGCAAAAGGAAACTCTCAAAATGCCCCGAAATAAGCCTTCAAGTCCAATAGTTGTCTATGGCATAAGTCGCAGATACCCCTCCAGAATCTGCTCCCGTTTGCCCCCTTACTCCCTTTCCATCTTGCCCATCAAAACTTAAGTCGAGTCGTTAGTACGGATGCTTGAAATCACCTCACATCTGGCATCATCTATCAAAATTTGCATCAAGTTATTCGCTTCTATCTACCTAGCCAAAATTCCAACAACTTTTGTAGCATTCATCCCGACGCCAAATATTTCTTTGGGAAGGGTAAATGCTGGCTGAGTCAGCCCCCGAGTCTACAGGGTCAAGTCTGATCTTTCGGAGGCAAACAGGCGGCAATATTGCCATTTAGTGGGGCTCTCATTTTCCATGAAATCTTGCACCAAAGTTGCCATGTTTACGGTGGGGTCTACGGTCTCCTTGTCGGTTATGAGTGCAGCGGCTCAAGCACAATCGACGGGAACCGCAGCTGATTTGTTGCCGTTAGATCCAAACGGGGTCTCAATGGATACCTTGCCGGATCAACTCAAAACGGTTGGCAGCGTCAGCGTTAACGTTAAACCAGAAGCCACCTACAGTCCCGAAATGTTGAATGCGGTGGCGAGCAACATCAACCGTACCAACCAAGGCAGCGACGAAGATGATACCCCTGATATCGGTGACCTGATTGACTTAAGCTTTGTCGAACAATTTATCGATGAAGATGGCAATGTTGACCTACCGCTCGGCATTACCGTTTATGAGGCCATGGGACAAACCTCTATTGGCTTTGGTACAGAATTTCGCTGATAGATTTACCTCATTCAACAGCCGCTACGGCTGGACTGTGAACCATAGAATTGGTGAAATGTAGCAATCCGCCGGGCGGAACAATCTCGATCTCTAAAATCGATCATCTGAAAGACGTTTATTTCGACCCTCTGTAAAGTTCCCCCTTACTGCAGGAGATGCTGCATTTCGCACTCTGCATCCCGCTCCATGTGATTATTTCAGGATCTATCTGCCTGGAGGTTTATAGCTCTCAGGTAAATCAGTCGTCCTGGGGAATGTGTAGATATCAGGCTCCGCCATGTAATGCATAGAGGACCTGGAGTAGATCATATAGCCCTGTGCAGTTTGGTCAAGTACAGTTCGTTTGCTTGAAGGGAACAGG
>CAZLYS010000564.1:270-4039 GCA_964563415.1 uncultured Halomicronema sp. | reverse complement strand
CGCAGCAGCTTGCTACACAAGCCAAGAGATTCAAAAGACATACAGTGTGTAATTCCGGTAAGCGCCTACCCCAAAACGTAAACTTGGGTCCAGTCTAGGCGGTGTGTTGCTGAAAGCTTCCCTATAATTAAGAGAACTGTAGGTGCAGACCAGAATGCACCCAGGAAACCTTATGTTAGCGCAATTAACGTTATGTAACAAATCGCGAAGTTTTCTTTTCGCAGACTTTTTACATCTGAGCAAGGTGCCAATGCTTCAAAGCTAAACCAGCAGCTAGCTCTATTTCATCTGTCGCCACTATCAGTCGGCCACTGATTCTAGCATTTTCTCAAGCGTATTCAGGCCCATTGCCCTTCTGCCTCGAAATTGTTGTGAGTGCTTGCGAGAAGCCTATCCAGAACACTACAGTTTCATTCATCGTCGGTTACTAAGCCGTGCTCTAGGGCATAACGCACAAGCTCAGTGCGACTATTGGTGCCCGTTTTGCTGAACAGGCGGCTGACATACTTCTCGACATTACGCACACTGGTGTCAAGACGACTGGCAATTTCCTTATTCATCAACCCTTCGGCTACACGATTCAACACATCTTGTTCACGGGGTGTGAAATCGATGCGGATAGGAGATGGCGTTTTGCTAATACCGCCTTTTTGTGTCAGCAAAGCTTTAATCTCTTCAATTTGCTTGGCCATGGCAGCAATATCTGGCAAGTTACCCCCCTCTGGAATTCGGGCTTCTTGTCGCTCAATCAAGTTACTGACAATCGCCACCAACTCTTCAGGGTCAAAGGGTTTGGGCAAATAGGCATCAACGCCAGCACTGTAACCTTGAATGCGATCGCTGGTCATGCCCCGAGCGGTCAAAAAGATAACCGGTAACGATTTATAACGGGGATCTTCGCGCACCTGTTCTAAAAATTGATAGCCATCGACCTGAGGCATCATGATGTCGGAAATCAAGACATCAGGGGTCGCAATTTGTAGCTTTTCCCATCCTTCAGTGGCATTACTAGCAACCTCAACCGTGAAACCACTGTCTTCTAGATAAGCCTGTACAGCCTCTCGAAGCCCAGCTTCGTCATCGACTAATAACACCTTGCCTGTGATTTCTTCACTCATTGCTCAGCTCTTTGCCCGCATTCTTTTTCCTTCACTTTAACGCCAAGTGGACTGGTCATCGCAGTCAACTCAGGGATGACAGCGAAGAGTCAACCTAGTTCAAGAGTGACAATGGTGAAAGCAGCCGCCTCCCTAGTCGTTGACCACAAATGTCTAGTCATCTCTCATTAAAATTCAGCCATTCTCATTGATCTTAGGATGGGCGTGCCTGGGTAATGGCCTCAGCAATTGCTGGCCCATAGCGAGAACACGTAACAGTGCGATGTGTCGCGAATTATCGAGATGGCAATAACTTCAAAGGCAGCATTTGAGCAATTCAGTCGTGCTTTAGCGGGCACTTTTCAGAACCGCGACCAGGCATTAGCCGAACCGGTTTGGTACCTTCATTTACGGCTTTGGTGCTATCCCACCCAATTATGTGCCGAAGATAGCAATACTTTTTTATTGAGCAGGCTGATACGGCCTTCGCACAAGCCCCTTATCGACAAAGGGTGCTGCGCATTCAGTCAAAAGAGCACCATTTGACTGCAGAATAATACGCTCTGAAAAATGCTCAAACCTGGCAAGGAGCAACTCAAGAGCCTGAAAGACTGAAGGCATTAAAAACAGACGACTTACAAGTCTGAGTCAATAGCCGGTTGTCGGTAAACGCCAAGTCAGAGCCGGATTTCACACGGTTTGAGGTACGACAATTGCCAGGGGAGCTTTGCCAGTTTACGTTAAACGGTGAAACAAAACTGGTGGAATTAGCGTTTGATGCGATCGCTGCTCGATCAAATAGTCATACTCAATCTGCTTTTTGGATGTATGACAAAGGAATTGATGCCCTAACCGATAAACCGACTTGGGGAGCGCTCCATGGCCCTTTCAAGCTCGTGAAAACCGAGGATTTCAGCAAAGCACTCGCTAATCGAGTTAACTAGCTACCTGCTTAGGGCTACTCTGCAAGGCTTCTTCCTCAGTTTCATAAAGCTCAAATACAGAGTCCATCATGGTAACTTCGAACACCAGCTTCGCCTCAGGATGGACATTACAAATGCGGAAGCTGCCTTGAACCTTATCAGCATCTCGCATGCCAGCCACTAATGAAGTGAGGCCAGAACTATCAATAAAATTGACCTGGCTAAGGTTGATCACAATGTGGGGGCTCACCCTAGAAATGCAGTCTTGGAGGTTGAGACGAAACTGCCAAGCCGTTGTGATGTCCAGACGTCCTGCTGGGGTAATCACAATGACCTGTCGGCCATCATCAGCGGTGTGCGTTTTCTGATCCATAACCTTTTAATGACATACCTCCACCTTAAAATGCACCATCATGGAGTCGATCTAACAGACATTTAGTTGAAACAAGAGCAACCCTTGCAGATACAAGACTTTCCACAAGAGGTAGCTCTATAGAATAAGTGATCAACTTAGGGAATTCTGGCATTCTATTGAGTCAGAAGAGCAGCAAGTCACCTATCTAAGACGTACTACTCTTAATGATCTGCTTTTAGAGTGCCCAGACACACTCCGATTTTATCGCTATTGGCAGGAATCGTCGTCATCGGAATGACAGATGATGTTGATGTAATTCAAAATCGCTTCATTGCCTTCTCGTAGGTTCTCTGCGTAAACCGCTATCACGTTGGGCCATCAGTCAACACGAAGACTTGTAGTGTTAAACACAGCTCACCTGAGTACCGTAATGCATTGAACCATCAACATCTTGGCCATAAAGAAACTCGTGTCTTAGTATCCAATTGTAAACGACTGTTGCATTACAGTTACAACCTTGGAGGAACCACCAAAAGGAGACAAAAGCCCGTGATACGATGCGTTTCGTAGATTTGAACAATCTGGAGAAAAGCTCTTGACCTTGCGAGTTGCCGTTGTCGGAGGCGGGCCAGCGGGCTCCTCTGCTGCTGAAACCCTAGCCAAAGCTGGAATTGAAACTTATTTGCTTGAGCGTAAGCTCGATAACGCCAAGCCTTGTGGTGGTGCGATTCCGCTCTGTATGGTTGATGAATTTGACCTCCCTCCCGAAATCATTGATCGGCGGGTACGCAAGATGAAAATGATCTCGCCTTCTAATGTTGAGGTCAACATTGGCAGCACGCTGAAGCCTGATGAATATATTGGAATGTGCCGTCGTGAGGTTCTAGATGGCTTCCTGCGCGATCGCGCAGCTAAGTTTGGTGCCAAACTCATCAATGGCACCATGCATAAGTTGGAGCTACCTCAGACTGACAGTGAACCTTACACGCTCCATTACACTGAGCATCGTCCTGATGGCCTAATCGGCGACAGCAAGACCTTGCAGGTGGACTTAGTGGTGGGTGCGGACGGGGCCAACTCCCGCGTTGCCAAAGCGATTGATGCGGGTGACTACAATTATGCGATCGCCTTCCAAGAGCGAATCCGCATTCCTGACGACAAAATGGCTTACTACGAAGAGTTAGCCGAAATGTATGTTGGGAACGATGTCTCACCCGACTTTTATGCCTGGGTATTCCCCAAGTATGACCATGTGGCGGTAGGTACCGGCACAATGCGCGTAAACCAAGCCAAGATCAAGTCTCTACAGGCTGGCATTCGCAAACGGGCGGCTAAGCGTATTGAAGGTGGCGAAATCATTAAGGTGGAAGCCCACCCCATTCCTGAACATCCTC